>JAJYAR010000290.1 GCA_021779435.1 bacterium | reverse complement strand
TGGCGGTAGTCGAAGCCGACGGTCAGGCTGTGCCGGCCTTTGTATTTTGAAACGCTCGCCGACACGTTGTCGGAGGCGTGCACGTAATACGAATTGGAATTCGTGCCCAGCGAGTACATCGACGACATCGCGACATCGGGGAACACGGGCGATGTGATCGAACTCAGGTACGATGGGCTGAATCCCAGGCTGCCGACGTTGAAGCCATAGCTCTCCTGATAGCTGAAGTTCGGAAAGCGGTTGAAACCGTAGCGGATCGACACGACGGTGGTCGGGTCGATGGTGAAGATGTTGTTGACGGCGGTGGCGTCCACGCGGCGCTGCAGGCGCCATTGGTCCGGGCTCGACGGCGAGTTAAACCAGGTGTTGCCGGGTTCGAGCGAGAAATAGCGGGCGTAACTCACGCTGGCGTGCCACCAGTCGGTGAAGTTCTCATCCACCTTCGCGGTGAACTGGAAGGCGCGGCAGGGTAACTGGGCCGAGGCGTTGAGGTCCGGTGCTCCGTAATAAAGGGGCGCGGTGGTCGGCATCGAATACGTCCTGGCGATGTTCAGGCCGACCGGATTTAACATGCTTTGCGGAATGATGTTGCCCGCAAACGGCACGCGCGCGCAGACGCCGTTGGTGCAGGTGGTGCCGAGCGGGTTGTAAATCGTGTCGAGCGCTCCGCTGCGCGTGTAGCTCTGGCTGAAGTTACCGACGCGTTCGAGCGCGGTGGGCGCGGAGAAGACGGTAGAAGCCGACTGGGTGTCGTCATAGTGCTCGGTGGCGATCCAGAAGAAGGTCTTGTTCTTGCCGTCGTATACTTTCGGGATCCACACCTTGCCGCCGAAGCTTGCGCCCCAAGTAGTGTTGGGCTGGTCGGTGATGGGAAGGCCCGCGGCGTTGTTGAAGTAGCTGTTGGCGTCCATCGCGGTGCGGCGGATGTGGCCGTAGAGGCTGCCGTGATAATCGTTGGCGCCGGATTTCATCAGCGTGTTGAACATGCCGCCGCCGGTGCGGGCCATCGAGGCGTCGTAAGTGTTGGCCTGAATCTTGACATCTTCCACCGCCTCGAGCGAGGGGATGATGATGGCGCGATTCAGCGCGTCGGTGATCGGCACGCCGTCGAGTAAGTAGTTATTGCCGCGCACCGGTCCGCCGGCGATGGAGATCTGCGAGGATCCGCTCTGATCCTCCATGCGGTTATAGGCGGGATTGCCGACAGGCTCGACGTTTTGCGCCAATTTCGACATCATGAACGGATTGCGGCCGAGGTTGGGCAGGGTAACCAGTTTCTGGTTGTCGATATCCTGGCCTTGCGACGCATTCGACGTGTCCACGAGTGGTACGTCTTCGGTGACCGTGACGCTTTCGGAGACGTTGCCGACCTCCATCTTCACGTCAACGGTAAGAAACTGCTGCGTGCCGACGATGACACCGGAGCGATCGAATTTCTTGAAGCTCGGGCTCTCGGCCGTGATGGCGTAGGTAGCCGGGTCCACGTCGCTGAAGACGTAAGCACCGGCGCTGTTTGAAATGGTCGACCGCGCGACTCCCGTCCCCTGATTCGTGAGAGTCACTTTGACATCCGGGATCGCCGCGCCGGAGGAATCCGACACCGCGCCGCGGATGCCGCCAAGATAGGACTGGCCGGAGGCGAAACCCGCCAACGCCAGGCTAAGTGCTGTGATTGCGGCCAGCTTCGATGCGCCGGCCCGTAAGTTATCCCAACTCCCCATTCCGTTCTCCTTTGCCGCTTGAGCAGTGTCGCAGGCGTAGCATGGCCGCCTTGGCTCGCAACAAGGAGCGGAATGTCCCTCACTTAGGACAGACCAAACCGGTAAGGGTTCGGAACCCTGATCCGGACTTGTCAATCAACTGTTCTGGCCGGGAAGACCCACCGCCAGGATTTCTTGAAGTTTACCATCAAACAGTCATTTCTCTACCGCCGAATTCGATAAAAAGCTTTTATCGGTGTGTTACGGCGGCGAGAGGAAGTCACCGGCCGGAGGCGGCTAACTCGTGCCGGTTGAATGAGGCTTGAATGCGCTTGATCGCCTCGCGGTCCAGGCTGAGGTCGCCTCGGACCAGTTCGCTGGCGCTGAGCGACCGCATCGCGACACCGGATTCAGTGTGGCCGGGATCCCGGGTCACCATGTGATACACCTCGTGCGCCATCACCCGGCCGAGCGCGCGCCCCATGAGAATGTCGCCGCGTTCGTAATCCGCCGATTTCAACTCGCGCTGGAGCGAGACGCGAAGACGGTCGCAGCGAACCTCTCCAAAGGGAAGCACGGTCTCGTCGCTAGAGGACGTAAATGCGAGAGGGCCGCGCTCGTCGAACATCATCGGGTTCGGCTCGATGACACAGTTCCCGGTGAACCGGAACAGGACCAGGCTGTCGAACTGCGCGAACTGCGGGACATCTTCCTTGCGGATCCAGTCCAGGCGAAGACCGGCCTGGCTGAGGATTCGCTGGGCCTCGGCTTCCATTTCGCGGATCGAGCGATCTTCGTAGCGCGCGCCCCGCAGATCGAGAACGACGGTGAGCGGCGGCGCGGCGGCGGCCGCCATCAGGGGCAGCGAGACGAGGAACCACAATAACCGGGCATGCGACATGGCGCCTCCCGAACCGGGGGCAATTCGACTCGTCGGACGAAGACTGAGCCGCCTTCAGTATACGCGACACGGGACGCGTCCGCGCTGAGCGGCCGCCGGGGCCTATTGTTGAGGCTTCTCGGTGCCTGGCTGCGGCCTGGGCCCGTTGGACGGAGCACTGGACGAGCCACTGGACGGCGCGTTCGCCGGTGCGTTCGCGGGGGCGTTTGCCGGGGCATTCGCGGGAGCGGGCGTTGCCGGCGCGCTGTTGGGCGCCGCGGGCTGCTCCTTGAACTGGTCTTCCGGCAGCGCGTCGCCGGAGGCGAAGTTGATCTTCACCTCGGAGCCGAACTTCTGATAGAGCCGGAACTCTTTGTCGTTGCGGAACGACAGGTGCGGATAGCGCTCCATCGGGCTGGTGGAGATCAGCCGGACGCGTAGCGGCAGCATATACATGTTGTCGCCGATCGGCGCGAGGTCGTAATCGAGCGTCGTCTTGGCGTAGGTCACCGGAAACGAAGTCGGGATGTTCACCGGCTCAAGCGTAATCCGCGAAACCACGCCGGTATCTTTGTCGACAAAGATTTCGCCCTTGTACCCCGGCACGATCCGCATGTGGCCCTCGGCCTCCATGCTGTATTCGGAATACTCCTGTGGAACCTGGTATGCGAAGACGTAGTGCAGCCGGCCGCGAAGCGTGGCCCAGCGCGACCATTGGAAGCTGGTGTGCGAGTGGGCCTCGAAGATTTCCTTCATCTGAGAGCCGAATTCCCCGCGGCTGATGACCCCGCCCAGGCGGTCCAGAGGCACATCGTCCGGGTGGTTGGTGACGTTGATGACGTCGTACTTTTCCTGCTGATCGAAGTAAGTCAGCTTCGTGGTGATCGTGTCGAGCAGCCCCCAGCTATCGGACCCGGAGGGGTCGTAATACCGGCGGGTCACCTCGACGCAAAGGAAGTTGGGAAGCTGCTTGGTATAGCTTTGGGAGTACTCGCGCGTGGCCTCGATGATTTTGGCCTGCTCGATGGAGTCCGGCGGCGGCATCGGCGGAGGGGGCGGAGCGGCTTTGGGTGGTGGCGGTGGCGCCTTCATCGACGCGGACTCTTCGGCGAGATGCTCGAGGATGGCTATCGATTTCGGACCGATGCCGAGCCCTTGAAACTCCTCCACCTTGCTCATGTCGAGTTTGTCCGTGAGCCGGACGGTCCTCAGGTACTGGGCGACATCCTTATCGGACATCTTAAGGTTGATGGAAGATTGCAGGAAGGCTGTAAGCTTGGCGACACTGAGCGGAGTCCCGGCTGAGCCGCCATAGGCAGCGCAAGCCAGAATCACCGCACATAGACCCAATGACTTCAAACGCATCGTCTCGCTCTCTCCCTAAGAAGATGCGGCGGACGGCCGAAAGGTGACCGCCCAATGCTCCCCGCTGGCAGGCGGGCGCGCCCAGGACAGGCTACGAACTCTTTCGGTTCCCGCATTCAGTTTAGAACGGAAGACGCCGCCTGCGCCGGGCCGGTTGCGCCGGAGCGAGTGAGCGCGCGATTGCGTCCTGGACCAGAGGCGCCATGATCCGGTAGCCGCCGCCGTTGGGATGAAGGCCGTCGTCGGAGAGGCCGGCTTGAAGCCGCGACTGGGCGTCGGCCATTTTCGAATAGTAGTCGAGGTAAGTGCAGCCCTTCTCGCGGCAGAGGCGGGAGATCCAGTCGTTCAGTTGCACGATCGTGGCCGGCGGGCGGAGCGCGCTGCGT
>JAJYAR010000289.1 GCA_021779435.1 bacterium | reverse complement strand
TAATATTTTCGCAACGCAGTTCCACCCCGAAAAAAGCGCCGCCGCCGGTTTGCAGCTCTACGCCAACTTCGTATCCTGGAACCCATGAACCGTTGATTCCGATGCCGGCGGCCGTTTCCCGCTCCGCCCCGCCGCTGCATCGGGTTCATTCCTCTCGCATCGCGACGCGATTTCCGACGCTCATTTCCGACGCTCATTTTCCACGTTTCCTCAGCCTTCCTCATTCCCAAGCCATGCTCCTGATCCCCGCCATCGACCTCAAGGACGGCCGTTGTGTCCGCCTGCGCCAAGGCGACATGGACAACGAAACCGTATTTTCCGAAAACCCCGTCGCCATGGCCCGCAAATGGGTCGACATGGGGGCGCGGCGGATGCACATCGTCGACCTGAACGGTGCGCGTTCCGGCAAGCCGGTGAATGAAGGCGTCATCCGCGAGATCGTCGCCGAAGTCGGCCCGGACGTGCAGATCCAGTTGGGCGGCGGCCTGCGCGACCTCGACATCATCGAGCGCTACATCGACGACGGCGTTTCCTACGTCGTCATCGGCACCGCGGCGGTGAAGAACCCCGGCTTTCTGCACGACGCCTGCAGCGCCTTCGGCGGCCACGTGATCGTCGCGCTCGATGCGCGCGACGGCAAGGTGGCGACCGACGGCTGGAGCAAGCTCACCGGCCACGACGTGATCGATCTGGCGATGAAATTCGAAGACTACGGCGTCGACGCAATCCTCTACACGGACATCGGCCGCGACGGCATGATGACCGGCGTCAACATCGATGCCACCGTGGCGCTGGCGCGCGCGGTGCGCATCCCCGTGCTGGCCAGCGGCGGCGTTTCGGATATTTCCGACCTCGATCGGCTTCTTGCCGTCGAAGAGGAAGGCATCGGGGGCGTGATCCTCGGGCGCGCGCTCTATGAAGGAAAATTCGACTTCGAGGCCGCAATGGCGCGGGTCGCCTGACGTGCTCGCCAAGCGGATCATCCCCTGTCTCGACGTCGCCGGAGGCCGCGTCGTCAAGGGGATCAATTTCCTCGGGCTGCGCGACGCCGGCGATCCGGTGGAGATCGCCGCGCGCTATGACGGCGAGGGTGCGGACGAACTGACCTTTCTCGACATCACCGCCAGTTCCGATCAGCGCGACACCATCTACGAGGTGATCGAAGCGGTGGCGCGGCGTGTCTTCATTCCGCTGACGGTGGGGGGCGGCGTGCGTCAGGTCGAGGATGTGCGCCGGCTGCTCAACGCGGGTGCGGACAAGGTGTCGATCAACACCGCGGGGGTCCTCGATCCGGACCTTTTCGCGCGAACCTCGGCGCATTTCGGGTCGCAGTGCATCGTCGCAGCGATCGACGCGCGGCGGCGCAATCGGGATCACTCCGGGGCTAACCCCGGGGATGGCTCCGCGCAAGGCTGGGAGGTCTATACCCATGGCGGCAGAAAGGCGACCGGCAAGGATGCAGTCGAATGGGCGCGCCAGGCGGTGGCGCTCGGCGCGGGCGAGATTCTCCTCACCAGCATGGACCGGGACGGCACGCGCAGCGGGTTCGACCTGGCCTTGACGGCTGCGGTCGCCGACGCCGTGCCGGTTCCGGTCATCGCTTCTGGCGGGGTGGGGTCGCTGCAGGACCTTGCGGACGGAATCCTGATCGGCCACGCCGACGGGGTGCTCGCCGCGTCGATCTTTCATTACGGCGAGCACACCATCCCGGACGCCAAGCGGTTGCTGGCCTCCCGCGGTATTCCGATGCGGCTGGGCGCATGAGCGCAGGCCCCGAAAAGAGCACCGGCGACGACGCCTGGCTCGATGCCGTCCGGTTCGATGCGGCCGGTCTGGTGCCGGTGATCGCCCAGGATGCCGTCAGCGGCCGGATTCTGATGTTCGCCTGGGCGGACCGGTCCGCGCTGGCGGAAACCCGGGCCGGCGGTCATGCGGTCTACTACTCGCGTTCGCGTGGCCGCCTGTGGCGCAAGGGCGAAGAGTCGGGGCACCGCCAGATCGTCCGGGAGGTCCGGCTCGATTGCGATGCCGACGCCGTGCTCTACGTGGTGGAACAGGTCGGCGGGATCGCCTGCCATACCGGGCGCGCAAGCTGCTTTTACCGCCGCCTGGAGAACGGGACATGGACGGAAGTCGATCCGGTCCTGCAGGAGCCGGCCGCGATCTACGGCCGGTCGAAATCCCCCGCCTCGCCCGCCGAGGGCGGAGGGCAGGGAAGGAACACGGCTGTCGTTTCGGAACGGAATTCCCCCTCTCCCCCCGACGGGGGGAGAGGGCAGGGTGAGGGGGGAGGGAAATGAGCGCGGACCGCAACACGCTCGCGGAGCTGGCCGACGTCATCGACGCGCGGCGCGGCGGCGATCCCGAGCGCTCGTACGTCGCACGGCTGCTGGCGAAGGCACCCGACGCGATTCTGAAGAAAATCGGCGAGGAAGCCACCGAAACCGTCATGGCGGCCAAGGACGGCGATCCCGCGCGGATCGTTTCCGAAACCGCCGATTTGTGGTTTCATTGCCTCGTGATGTTGTCGCATTACGGCCTGCGGCCGGAGCAGGTGCTTGCCGAATTGGCGCGCCGGGCCGGAACCTCCGGCCTGGAGGAAAAGGCGTTGCGCAAACTGCGGGAACGCGAGGCGGAATCGGGTGGCGCGGGTGGCATGGCGACGACGGCAACCCGATCGGGAGAGGGGCGGTGAGCGACGAATCCTGCATTTTTTGCCGCATCGCGCGGGGGGAGATCCCCTGCCGCAAGGTCTACGAGGACGAGGCGGTGATCGCATTCCACGACATCCATCCCGCCGCGCCCGTACATCTGCTGCTCGTCCCCAAGCGGCACGTCGAATCGCTGCAGACGGTCGAATCCGGCGATGGCGAACTCTTGGGTAAAATGCTTCTTCTGGCCCCGCATCTGGCCCGCGAACACGGTGCGGACGACGGGTTTCGGATAACCATAAACAACGGACCCGGCGGAGGGCAGGAGGTATTTCACCTCCACATGCACCTGCTCGGCGGCCCGCGCCCTTGGAAACGGGGCCTCTGAGGCTTCTCTGGAGACACGCGATGGGTTCACTTTCGATTTGGCATTGGATGATCGTCCTGGTGGTGATCATCCTGGTATTCGGGACGAGCAAGCTCAAGAACGTCGGCCGCGACCTCGGCTCCGCCGTGAAGGGGTTCAAGGAAGGGCTGCAGGAGGGAACGTCCGACGCGACCTCGGCCGCGCCGCCGCAGCAGCCGGCGCAGAAGGTCGAGAACGCGCCGCAGACCCCCGGACAGACGATCGACGTGACGGCGCGCGAAAAAACGGGCACGTAACGGACGATTTCTAACGGACAATTTCTCCCCGCGCACGCTCCCGTTCGCGGCGGGCGCAGGGCGGGGCGAGCGGGTGGACGGCGCGGCACCCTCGATCCGCTCTCTCCCGCCAGCGTGGGGGCGGGGGGAGTTCCCCCGGTTCCGGCCGACTACTGCACGCGGCTTCGCACACGGTTGCATCCCCATGCTGGATTTTAGCTTCGGAGAACTCTTCGTCATCGGCGGCGTGGCGCTCGTCGCCCTTGGGCCGGAGCGCTTGCCGCGCGTTGCCCGCACCTTCGGCCAGTGGGTCGGCAAGGCCCAGGGGTACATCTCCGACGTCCGTTCGGAGATCGATCGCGAGATTCACCTCTCCGAACTGCGGCAACTGGGGGAGGAGGCGCGCCAGAACGCGCTCAACATCCAGGACTCGATCCGCGGCGCGGTGACCGACGCGCAGAACGAACTCCACAGCGCGGCGACCCAGATCAACCAGGCCGCATCGCAGGCGATGGCGCCGGTCGCCGGCCGCAATTCCGGCTGGCTGGGCGGCGGCAGCCCGCCGCCTCCGCCGATGCATTTTTCCCGCCGGTATCGGCCCCGCCCGACCATCGACGATGTCGCGCGCGAACTCGAACGCCTGAAGCGGCAGGTTGCGCTTCCCGATGTCGCGCCCGGCGGGCGCAATACCAAATTTGCGCGGCGCGCCCGGGTCAACCGGGTGCGCATCCGCCGGTAGCGGCCGCATGGAACCCTGAACGGCCGAAGGATCATGGCGGAACCCGAAAACACCCCCCCCGAAGAAGGCTTTCTCTCGCACCTGATCGAATTGCGCGCACGCCTGGTGCGCGCCGCGGGCGGTGTGCTGGTCGCATTCGTCGCGCTGTCGCCGTTCATGAAGCGCATCTTCGACTACGTGTCGCAGCCGATGATGAAGGCGCTGCCGGAGGGGTCCAAGCTGCTTGCCACCGGGGTGATCGCGCCGTTCATGGTGCCGCTCAAGGTCACCTTGTTCGCGGCATTCCTGCTGGCCTCGCCGTGG
>JAJYAR010000288.1 GCA_021779435.1 bacterium | reverse complement strand
GGCCCGAGCTGCCTTCGATCCCCAAAGCCCCGGCCTCTGCGGAGGCCGGCTACATCAACGCGCAGGTGAACGCGCGCATCCCTAGGTTTTCGCGCCGGCGAAAACCTCGTGCATCGAGAGTTCGTCGCCGTGTATCGAGAATTCAACCTTCGCGTCCTCCGCGATGTCCCCGGAGATGAGTCCCCGCGCCAGCTTCGTCTCGATGTTGCGCTGCAGGAACCGCTTCAGCGGGCGCGCACCGAACACCGGGTCGTAACCTTTCTCGGCGACCCATTCCCTCGCCTTGGCATCGAGCGCCACCGTGACGCGCCTCTCAGCCAGCCGCCGGTTGAGGTCGGCGACGAGCAGATCCACGATGCTGGTGATCTCCTCGAGCGTGAGCGGCTTGAACAGGATCGTTTCGTCGATCCGGTTGAGAAACTCCGGACGGAACGACCGCCGCAGCTCGGCCATCACGCTCTCGCGAACGCTGTCGGGTATCGAATCTCCATGGACGCCGTCGAGCAGGTGCCTCGAGCCCAGGTTCGAGGTCATGATGATGATCGTGTTCTTGAAGTCCACGGTCCGTCCCTGCGAATCGGTGATCCGTCCGTCGTCGAGCACCTGCAACAGGACATTGAACACGTCCGGGTGCGCCTTCTCGATTTCGTCGAACAGCACGACGGAGTACGGTTTCCGACGAATGGCCTCGGAGAGCTGGCCGCCCTCCTCGTAGCCGACGTAACCCGGAGGCGCCCCGATGAGGCGTGAGACGCTGTGCTTCTCCATGTACTCCGACATGTCGATGCGGACCATCGCCGCCTCGGTGTCGAACAGGGTTTCGGCAAGGGTCTTTGCGAGCTCGGTCTTGCCCACGCCTGTCGGTCCCAGGAACAGGAAGCTGCCGACCGGCCGACGCGGATCCTTGATGCCGCTGCGGGCCCGTAGGATGGCCTCCGTGACCAGCGTCACCGCCTCCTGCTGCCCAATCACGCGCTTGTGCAGCACCTCCTCGAGGCGAAGCAGCTTCTCCTTTTCGCCCTCCACCAGCCGCGTCACAGGCACGCCAGTCCATTTCGCCACGACTTCCGCGATTTCCTCCTGGGAAACCTCCTCCTTGAACAGCATCGCGGCCTTTTCACGGCCCTTCTGCTCGGCCCGCTTCAGCTCGGCTTCGAGCTGCGGGATCCGGCCGTGCCGCAGTTCGGCGACCTTGTTGAGGTCGTACGCGCGCTCCGCCTTTTCCATCTCGAGCCGCGCCGCCTCGATCTGCTCGCGCAGCTTGCGGGTCTTGTCGATGGAGGACTTCTCCTTTTCCCACTGCAATTTGAGCGCCTTGGCCTTCTCGCGCGCATCGGCGAGTTCCTTCCGGAGCGCGTCGAGACGCCGCGCACTCGCCTCGTCCTTCTCCTTCGCGAGCGCCGTCTCCTCGATTTCGAGACGGAGCACCTTGCGCGTAAGCTCGTCCAATTCCTGCGGCATCGAATCCATCTCGGTGCGGATCATCGCGCACGCCTCGTCCACGAGGTCGATGGCCTTGTCCGGGAGGAACCGATCGGAAATGTAGCGGTTCGACAGCGTCACCGCGCTGACGAGCGCGTTGTCCTGAATATGCACGCCGTGGTGCAGCTCGAACCGCTCCTTCAGTCCGCGGAGAATCGAGATCGCATCCTCGACCGACGGCTGGTCGACGATCACCGGCTGGAAGCGGCGTTCGAGCGCGGCGTCCTTCTCGACGTGCTTGCGATATTCGTCGAGCGTGGTCGCACCTATGCAGTGCAGCTCGCCGCGCGCGAGCATCGGCTTCAGCAGATTGCCGGCATCCATCGCGCCCTCGGTCTTTCCGGCGCCGACGATCAGATGCAGCTCGTCGATGAACAGCAGCACCCGGCCTTCGCTCTGCTTGATCTCCTGCAGCACCGCCTTCAGCCGCTCCTCGAATTCACCGCGATACTTCGCCCCCGCGACGAGCGCGCCCATGTCGAGGGCGAAGATCGTCTTGTCCTTGAGCCCCTCCGGCACGTCGCCGCGCAGGATGCGCTGGGCGAGCCCCTCGACGATGGCGGTTTTGCCGACGCCCGGCTCGCCGATCAGGACGGGGTTGTTCTTCGTCTTGCGCGAAAGTATGCGGATCGTGCGGCGGATCTCCTCATCGCGACCGATCACCGGGTCCATCTTTCCCTTGCGAGCCAGGGCAACGAGATCGATGCCGTATTTCTCCAGCGCCTGGTAGGTGGCCTCGGGGTTGTCGGTCGTCACGCGTTGCGAGCCACGAACCTGCTTCATGGCTTCCAGCAGCTTGGACCGGTCGAGGTCGAAGCTCTTGAACAGCTTCTTCAGGCCATCCGGCTTGCCGACGTCGAGCAGGCCGAGGAGCAGGTGCTCCACGGAAACGTACTCGTCCTTCAGCTTTTCGGCTTCCTCCTCGGCACGGGTGAGCACCTCGTTGACGGCCTGGGTGACGTAAATTTTCGACGTATCGACGCTTCCGGACACCTTCGGCAGGCGCTCCAGCTCGCGTTCGACCGCGAGCAGCATCGCGCTCGGGGCCATGGCCATCTTGTCGAGGAGCCCGGGAACAATTCCGTCCTCCTGGCCCAGAAGCGCGGCCAGCAGGTGCCACGTGTCCACCTCGTTGTGCGAATGCCGACGGGCAAGGTTCTGGGCCTCCGTGACCGCCTCGCGCGACTTCTGGGTGAGTTTGGCAAAATCCATAATGAATCCTCCTTCGCATCCGGCGCGCCAATTTGCGCCCGCTGCGTTCCCCTCGTGGACACCGGTCCGGTTGTGTCAGTGCCTGCCACCCTGTCACGTTCGCGTGTCAAGGTGACGCGCGGCCCGCCACGGTCGAAATGCCGAATGACCGAGACGGAGCGGTCATCTCGGGGGCGCTCCGCCCCACACGACGCATTTCATAGAGCTCACAGCTCGTACGCCTCGAGAAGTCCGGCGCCGACAAGTCCGAAGGCTCCCGACATGACGAGGGAGTACGCGCCCGGCGGCAGCGTCACGACCAGCGCGGCGTCCTTGCTGCCGGGGGTGAGTTCGAAGGCGCCGGCCGCGGTCGCCGCTTCTGCCGCACCCACTTCGTCCGACCAGTCGTCGTTCGACGCCCAGACCACCTCGCGATCGCCGATCTTCGCATGGAGTTCCAGCGTCGGATTGCCCAGCACGCCTGCGACTCCGAACTGGGCCAGGCCCGGCCCGACACCGCGGAGCAGGAGGCGAACGGGTGCGTCTCCGCCAATGACGAACCCGGCGATCAGCACGCCATCGCCCGTTCCGACGTGGCTTCGCGTTGAGACGTTGCATAGATGCGCGGCCTCGTCCCCGGAGGCGTCATAGGCCTCGACAAGCACCACACCCTGGTCGCCTGGCGCCGTCCCGGCTGCGTGCAGCGTGGCGCCGCCATCCAAGCCGAACACCAGCGCCGCGTCCCGGCTGCGCTCGGGCAACCCAAACGCTCCAACGGCAAGCGACGAGGCGGCGATCGCCTCTCTCTCCGCCGGGATCGAACACCAGCCACTGTTTGCGGCGACGATCTGATCCGCGCCCCCGGAATCGCGATGGAGCTCCAGGCGCGCAGCCGACAGGGAGCCGGTCAGCCCGAAGAGCGAAGTCAACGAGGGCCCCACCGCGCGGACGAGCAACTGTCGCCGTCCGCCGCGCGCGGTTATCCCGACCATCAGCGGCTGCCCCTCCCGGCCGGCAACTGAACGGACCGAGAGGTTGGACACCCGTCCCATCCCGGATTGCGCAACGATGAGGCGGGCGATCCGGCTGGTCGCAACGCCGTCCGGGTTCGTCACGACCGCGGTGTAATCGCCTGCGTCGGTCGGCGACAGCGCATTGAGCTCGAGCTTCGCGTTCGTCGCGCCAGCAACCGGCGCGCCGTCCTTTTGCCACTGGTACGCAAGCACGCCGCCTCCAACCGCTTCGACCGCGAACACCACGTCGGTACCGGGCGCTTGCGTCCGGCTGGCTGGCGACACGCGAATGACCGGCGGGGCGAGTGGGCGGATGGTGGAGGCATACGCCGCGCGTTGCTGCCAATACGAGGCGGCCACGCTGGCGAGCGAAGGTGTCTCGCGTCCCGCCTGCAACATGACGGCCAGATCGTCGGCAGCCGAATACACCTGGCCGGGCACGACGTCGCCGCCCTGGACGGTGTTGATATCCATCATTGCCACCGGGGCCGTGGGCCGAAAATCGAGCGTCTCGAAGCGGATCGTCTTGATGTCGCGCGTCAGTCGGGAGCGGAAGTGCATCGAGCGGCTGCCCACGTCGTACACGAGGTTCCACAAGGTCAGGTTCGGCTGGGCGACTTTGTCGAGCGTGGCGAAGGCATACGCCAGCGGATCCCCGGCA
>JAJYAR010000287.1 GCA_021779435.1 bacterium | reverse complement strand
CCTGGATGATTTCGGTGGTGCCGGGTTTGAAGCGGGCGCGGAAGAAGAGGCCGGAGTTGCCGAGGGTGACGCACTGGAAGCGGAGGGCGAGGTCGAAATCCGAGTAATCTTTTTCGGTGCGCAGGTAGCCGTATTCGTGGCTGACGGCGGAGCCGTGAATGGCGCCGTCCTCGACCACCCATTTTTCCTGGCCGACGTTGACCCAGCCGGAGAGGTCGCGGCCGTTGAACAGGGCGGTCCAATCCGAGCCGTTGACGATGACGGGCGCGGGGGCCTGGGCGGCGGCGAGGAGGGGGAAAGCAAGAAGGAAGCGAAGAGTTCGCATTGGATTATTGTGACGGGTTTGGGGGTGGTCAGTCTGCGCCGAGGGAGCGGCGGATGGCGCCGGCGATGCGTTCGGCGTAGAGGGAGACGCGGGCGTGGTCGGGGCCTTCGACCATGACGCGGGCGAGCGGTTCGGTGCCGGAGAAGCGGACGAGGACGCGGCCCGAGCCGGCGAAGTCGGATTCGGCGGCGCCGATTTCCTCGCGGACCTCAGGGAGTTCTTCGAGTGGGCGCTTGTGGCGGACGCGGACGTTGACCAGAAGCTGGGGGAAGATTTCGAGGCCTTCGGTGAGGTCTTCGATGGATTTGCCGGAGTGGAGGACGGTCGAGGAAAGCAGGAGGGCGGTGAGCATGCCGTCTCCGGTGGTGGCGTGGTCGAGAAAGATGACGTGGCCGGACTGTTCGCCGCCGAGGTTCGAGCCGGAGCGGAGCATTTCTTCGAGGACGTAGCGGTCGCCGACGGGGGTGCGGCTCATTTGGATGCCGGAGGCAGCGAGGGCGCGTTCGAGGCCGAGGTTGGACATCACGGTGGCGACGACGGTGGGCTGGCTGTTGGGGCCGGCGAGGCGGCCCTGGGCGAGTAAAGCGCGGGCCATGACGAGGAGGACGGCGTCGCCGTCGATGATGCGTCCGGTGGGGCCGACGAAGAGAGCGCGGTCGGCATCGCCGTCGAAGGCGACTCCGAGGGCGGCGCGGCGGGCGAGGACGATGTCGCGGAGAGAATCGAGATGGAGCGAGCCGCAGTTGAGGTTGATGTTGCGGCCGTTGGGCGAGGCGTGGGTGGAGTGGACGCGGGCGCCGAGTTGGGCGAAGAGGGCGGGGGCGAGCGAGGAGGCGCCGCCGTTGGCGCAGTCCATGACGAGGTCGAGGCCTTGGAGGGGAGAGTCGTTGCCGAGGAGGGAGGCGAGGTGGGCGGCGTACTGGTGGTCGAGCTCGGGGTCGGGGACGAGCGGGGCGGCGGGCGAGGGGTTGGCGGTGTGGGAGAGGATGGAGCGCTCGATGGAGGCTTCGACGTCGTCGGGGAGTTTGTAGCCGGAGTGGCCGATGACTTTGATGCCGTTGTCCTGGTAGGGATTGTGCGAGGCGGAGATCATGACGCCGGCGGCGAAGGGGCCGGTTTTGGCGAGGTAGGCGACGCCGGGGGTGGTGGTGACGCCGGCGAAGCGGACCGAGATGCCGTGCGCGGCGAGGCCCTGGGCGAGGGTGGCGGCGATCCAGTGTCCGGATTCGCGGGTATCCATGCCGATGACGACGGCGGGTTCGCGGCCTGAGGCGACGACCCATTGTCCGATGGCGGCGCCGGTGGAGTGGACGGTGGGTTCGTCGAGCGGGTAGTTGCCCGCGACGCCGCGGATGCCATCGGTGCCGAAGAGTTGACGAGACATTCTGGGGTTAGGGTTCCTTTGATGCGGAAGCTTTGCGGAGTTCGACCTGGTAGGTGAGCAGTGGGGTGCTGGAGTCGATGCGGACGCGCGGGTCGGATAAGTGGACGGGGAGGCGGATCACGGTGCGCCCGTAGATGTTGCTGAGGTCGATGGGGTCGGTTTGCGCGGAGGTGACGGAGCGGACGTGGCTTTCCGGGCCCTCGATGCGGACGCGGGGCGGGTTGATGGTGTAAGCGGCGATGACGTAGCCGGGGGGCGGCGGGGCGGCGTATTCGGGTTCGATGGGGACTTCGCGAGTGATGGAGCGTTCGAAGTCGAGGACGACCTGGGAGGGGACGGCGGAATCGAAGGCGATGCCGAAGGGGCGGCGGATTTCGCGGCGGCCGATGTTGAAGGTGCGGGAACCGGAGCGGTGGACGGTGGAGCAATCGAGTACGACTGCGAGTTGGGCAAGCTCGTCGGGGGTGAGGCGGGCGGAGGGGCCGCGGACCTGGATCTGGACGTTTTGCGGAGCTTCAGAGACGATTTCGAAGCCATCGGGGAGGTTGCGGTACTCGATGGGGACGCGGACGGTGGTGGTGATTTCGGCTTCGCGGTTGACGACGATCCAGAGGGCGAAGGCGACGGCGAGGGCGAGGAGTTTGGTTTTGACGTCGCGTGTGAAGAAGGAGAGCATGGGCTCAGGCGGCGGACCTCGGGCCTTGCTGGCGGATGGGTTCGGGCTGCGGGGCCGGGGTGGGGCCGGTGGCGGGGACGCGGTTGGTGAGGTATTGTTCGACGCGTTCGAGCGCGACGCCGAGTTCGATTTCGCCCGCGCGGGCGACGGAGATGCGGCCGGTTTCTTCGCTGGCGACGATGGCTATGGCGTCGGATTCCTCGGTGACGCCGATGGCGGCGCGGTGGCGGGTGCCGAGTTCGCGGGCGAGGGCGGGGTTGGTGTTGAGGGGGAGGAAGCAGGCGGCGGCGGCGATGCGGCCGCCCTGGAGGATGACGGCGCCGTCGTGGAGGGCGGCGCCGGGGTGGAAGATGTTGCAGAGAAGGTCGCGGGAGAGATTGGCGTCGATCGAGACGCCGCTTTCGATGAAGGTGCGGAGGCCGATGTGTTGCTCGATGACGATGAGGGCGCCGGTTTTCTGCTGGGTAAGCTGAGCGAGGGCGAGGAGGATTTCATCGGCGGTTTCGCGGCGTTCGAGTTCGCGGAGCGGGGAGACGCGGCCGCGGCCGAGGCGGAGGAGCATGCGGCGGATTTCGGACTGGAAGACGACAATTAGGGCGAACGCGGTGTAGGGTGCGGCGGTGGCGAGCAGGGTGCGGAGGAGTTCGAGCCGGGCGTAGACGGCGATGCCGTAGACGATGCCGATGACGGCGAAGCCGGTGAGGACGTGGGCGGCGCGGCGGCCGCGGATGATGGAGAGAAGTTGATAGATGAGGAAGGCGACGCAGATTATGTCGATGACAGCAGTGACGTTGAGGTGAGGGAACCCCACCCACGGGACTTCGGTCGGGAGTATTCCGTCGGTAGGCATGGTCCGGCGCTCAGCCGAACGAGTACAAGGCGTCGTGCAGGGCGAGTCCGCGGACTTCGATGTCGCGGAGGCTGGCCGAGCCGATTCCGAGTCCCTCGGCCAACAGCAGGGTGTTGTCGCAGTTCAGGAATGGCTTTGCGCCGCGAGTGGCGCGGGGGGCGTAGCCCATGGCGGCGGTGGCGATGGTGTCGGTGTTGACGGAGTTTCTGCCGGCGATGAGGAGGCCGGGCTTGACGGCGCGGACACCTTGGATCCAGGGGCCTTCGCCGCCGGCGAGCGTTTCGACGCCGTCGATGATGGCGAGGTGGACGGGGCGGGCGGCGGCGAGGTCGCTGACGATGCGGGGCATGCGGTGGCCGGGGTCGCGGCTGGAGGCGGGGTTGAGCTCCCGCGGCGCGCTTTTGGAGGGTTCGCGCTTGCCTTCGTGGCAGGTGCGGACACGTCCGGAGCCGGGGTTTTCGTTGGGTTCGGCGACGCCGGCGTCGTCGCCGTAGATGGAGGCCGGGGTGATGCCGAACAGATTTTTGATGGAGAGGGTGACGCCGCAGGTGGCGTGGTTCTTCAGTTTGGCGAGGGAGACGAAGACGTCGGTATCGGCGTAGGAGTGGTTGAGGTCGTAAGCGGGGAAGATGGCGCCGCCGCCGGGGACGGGGAAGCGGTGATAGGTTTTGCCGGAGCCGAGGAAGTTGGTGTCTTCGAATTCGAGATTCTTCGAGAGAGAGCAGAGGGCGCGGACGTTCCAGCCGGAGTCGAGGAGATATTCTTCGAGGGGAGCGTTGGTGGCGTAGCCGCTTTCGACGAGGCGGATGCGGCGGGCGCCGGCGCGGTCGAGCAGCGAAACGAGAGCGAAGGCGACGGTGGGGTGGACGTAGTGGGTGAGGCCGGGGGCTTTGCCCTGGAAGCGGATGCCGGGGCTGCCGGTGAGGTTGAGTTTGACGGTGACGGTTTTGTTGGCGACGAGGCCGGAGAGCCCACCGAGCTGGTCCATCATGGTGGCGAGGACGGTTTCGACGCCGGGGCCGTAGGCGGGGCAGCGGCCGATGGCGACGGGAGAAGCGGGCGTGGAGCGGGCGGCGCGAAGCACCGGCGCGGAGGCAAGCAGGGCGATTAACTCA
>JAJYAR010000286.1:2309-4373 GCA_021779435.1 bacterium | reverse complement strand
GATCTACCAGGCGCTCGAGAAGGTCAACGGACGTCCCGAGGAGCTAACCTGGGAGATCTTTCGCGACACGCTCGTCGAACAGGCCGAGCAGGGCGTCGACTACTTCACGATCCACGCCGGCGTGCTCCTGCGCTACATCCCGCTCACCGCCCGGCGCATGACGGGCATCGTCAGCCGCGGCGGCTCGATCCTCGCGAAGTGGTGTCTCGCGCATCACAAGGAGAACTTCCTCTACACGAAGTGGGACGAGATCTGCGAAATCATGGCGGCGTACGACGTGGCGTTCTCGATTGGCGACGGACTGCGCCCCGGCTCGCTGGCGGACGCCAATGACGAGGCCCAGTTCGGTGAGCTGAAGACACAGGGCGAACTCACCGAGCGCGCCTGGAAATTCGGCGTCCAGGTGATGTGCGAGGGCCCGGGCCACGTGCCGATGCACATGATTCCGGAGAACATGGAGAAGCAGCTCGACTGGTGCCACGAGGCGCCGTTCTACACGCTCGGGCCGCTCACGACGGACATTGCACCCGGCTACGACCACATCACGAGCGCCATCGGCGCGACCATGATCGGGTGGCACGGCACCGCCATGCTCTGCTACGTGACGCCCAAGGAGCACCTCGGGCTGCCTGACAAGGAGGACGTCCGCGCAGGCGTGATCGCCTACAAGATCGCCGCGCACGCGGCCGACCTCGCGAAGGGCCATCCCGCCGCGCAGTACCGCGACAACGCGCTCTCGAAGGCACGCTTCGAATTCCGCTGGGACGACCAGTTCAACCTGTCGCTCGATCCCGAGAAGGCCCGCGAATTCCACGACGCGACGCTCCCGCAGGACAGCGCGAAGACCGCGCACTTCTGCTCGATGTGCGGCCCGCAGTTCTGCTCGATGCGCATCACCGAGGACGTGCGCCAGTACGCG
The DNA here is from genome assembly GCA_021779435.1 of bacterium. The sequence continues at coordinate 3,454 of JAJYAR010000286.1, read as the reverse complement.
AAAGAGCACGGCATGGACACCGACGACGCTCTCGAAGCAGGGCTCAAGGAGAAGGCGGACGAGTTCAAGAAGGCCGGGGGAGAGATCTACCTCGACGAGAAGTCACCCGCCAAATGAGCGCCACCACAGGCGCGGGCCCGGCCGCCGGGCTCGCAATCTTCGTCAACGATGAACCGCGGACGCTGGCTGCGCCTGCGCGACTCGACGCGCTCGTGTCCGAACTCGGCCTCGGCGATCGCAAGGGTGTCGCGCTGGCCGTGAACGGCAGCGTCGTCCCTCGCGGCTCCTGGTCCGGTCACGCGCTTGCCTCGGGCGACCGCGTGCTCGTGATCCGCGCCACCCAGGGCGGCTGAGACATGAATCGAGTCGACCGCAGGGTAGGGCCGGACCGCTGGGCCGGCCGTGTTTGAGGCTCCATGCCCCCGACCGCCCGACGCGGCTCGTGCCCTCACTTTCGACTCTCAATTTCGCCTTTGATCCTCCCCGTTCTCATCACTCCCGAACGCGATCACCCGCGCGAGCACGCCGTGCTCGAGGCGCTGTTCGCGAACGGACTCGAGCGGTGCCACGTGCGCAAGCCGCGCGCATCGGCCGATGAGCTGCGGGCGTGGATCGCGCAGGTGCCGCCGCAGGCACGGTCGCGGCTTGTGGTGCACCAGCACCATGAACTCGTCGACGAGTTCGGACTCGGTGGCCGGCATTGGCGCGACACGTACGCCGACCTGCCGACAGGTGGGAGCGGACTCCCGCAGCGCCAAACTGCGGCCGGTGTCAGCGGGCCGGGAGCCTGCGACAGACCGTCCGCCTTCGTGCGCGGCGGGCTTGCTCGTGCCTCGGGCGGATTCACGAGCCGCTCGTGTCATGATCTGCAGACGCTCCGTGCCTCGCTCGGCAGGTTCGACTCGGTGTTTCTCAGCCCCGTGTTCTCCTCGATTTCGAAGCCCGGCTACGGACCGTCGGCAGATCTTGCCACGGAGCAGATGCGGGGTGGGGGCACCCCGCCCACAGCAGGCGCGCCCGCTGGGGTTGGCGTTGGACGTTCTGTGTTTCGCGATTGCACCAGAAGGCGACCATTTCGAGCAACCTCTGCCGGTGGATCGGCTTGGTGAGGTAGTCGTCGCAGCCGGCCTGAAGGCATTTCTCAC
>JAJYAR010000286.1:0-2299 GCA_021779435.1 bacterium | reverse complement strand
CGCGCCCGCTGGGGTTGGCGTTGGACGTTCGAAGTTCAATGTTCGATGTTCGACGTTCGTCGCGGCGCGCAGCGGCGCGACGATGCCCTCACCTTGCTCGGTCTGGGATTTCCTTCGCCAGCGCTCTGCCGCCGAACGCACCACCGCCGTTGTCGCCCTCGGAGGAGTCACCGCCGACACCGCCCCGCGCGCGCTCGCACTGGGCTTCGACGGCGTGGCCGTCCTCGGCGCCGTGTGGCAGGCGGCGGATCCCATCGCCGCCTTCCGCGCGATCTGCGCCGCCGTCGCCTCCTTTCAACCAGCCACCGCCACCGTCCCCGCCGCCTCCACCGCCACCGACTCCACCGCCGCCACCCCAGCCCCCGCCACAGCCACAGCCGCTACTCCCGCCACCCCTGCCGACTCCACCCCCGCCGATTCCGCCTCCGTCTGCACCGACTCCGCCATCGCCCGGCCGCCCGGCCCAAACCCGTCGTGTAACCTAATAGGTTACACGATGTCTTCGGCCCCAGCGGGCGGCCAACGCGTCGTGTAACCTAATAGGTTACACGTACCCGATTTCCCGGACATCGTCCCCCATGTCGCTCCTTGCCGATAAGATTCATCCGATCATGTGCATCACGCAGGACAACCTGCCGTTGACGCACGCCGAACAGGCGCGCCGGCTCTGCCGGGCGGGGGCGAAATGGATACAGCTCCGAATGAAGGCGGCGGAACCGGCGGAGTGGCTTTCGACGGCGCGGCTGGTTGCGGAAATCTGCAGCGCACACGGCGCGGTCTGCGTGATCAACGACAACGTCGACATTGCGCTGGCGAGCGGAGCGCACGGTGTTCATCTCGGCCGGACCGACGAGGACTGGACTGCGGCGAGGAGGCGGCTTGGCCCTCATCGCATCCTCGGCGGCACCGTCAACAACGAGCATGACGCGATCGCTGCGGCCTCGAGCGCCTGTCTCGACTACGTGGGCGTCGGCCCATGGCGGTTCACGGCGACCAAAAAGAATCTCCCGCCGGTGCTCGGCGTCGAGTCGACCCGGACTCTCCTTCGTCTGCTGGGCGGGATTCCGGCGTGGGTGATCGGCGGGGTCGTGGCCGCCGATCTTGCGGGGATACGCGCAGCCGGAGCGGCGGGCGCGGCGGTGTCGTCCGCGTTGTTCCGCGATGGCGCGGTCGAGGAGAATTATCGCCGTCTGGCGTCCGCCTGGCTTTCCGCGCCGGAGCCACGAGGTCACCTGTCGGGTGACTTTCCCGAACTGCCGCCGGCGGGACAGAACCCCCCATCAGGCGACCTGGGCTTGGCGGGCGGGGCGCGGGGGTAGGCCGGGTCGATTCACTTTCCCATGATATCCAAACCTCTTGTCATTGCCGGCGTGGAGTTCACCTCGCGGCTGTTCGTCGGAACCGGAAAGTACAGCTCCGGTGCGACGATGCGCGCGAGCCTTGCGGCGACCGGGACGCAGCTTGCGACGGTTGCGCTGCGCCGGGTCCGCACCGATGGGGGCGCCGACGACATCCTCGACCATCTCGATACGAAGCAGTACCGGCTGCTGCCCAACACGTCGGGTGTTCGTGATGCGAGGGAGGCGATCCTGGCGGCCGAGCTTGCGCGCGATGCGCTCGAGACGAACTGGCTGAAACTGGAGATTCATCCGGATCCCAAATACCTGATGCCGGACCCGATCGAGACGCTTGCCGCCACGCGCGAGTTGGCGAAGCGCGGATTCGTGGTGTTGCCGTACGTTCACGCCGATCCGGTCCTCTGCAAACAACTCGAGGAGGCGGGCGCGGCGGCCGTGATGCCGCTGGGCGCTCCCATCGGCAGCAACCGAGGCCTGGAGTCCCGCGCGTTCCTCGAGATCATCATCGCGCAAAGCAACGTGCCGGTGATCGTCGACGCCGGGCTCGGTGCGCCGTCACACGCGGCGGCGGCGCTCGAGATGGGCGCGGACGCGGTTCTTGTTAACACCGCGATCGCGGCGGCGGCGGACCCGGTGGCGATGGGTGAGGCGTTTCGCCGCGGCGTCGAGGCGGGACGGCTCGCGTTCGAGGCCGGGTTGCCGGCTGGCGGCGGGGCGCGTCCGGCCGGGATCGAGGCGAGCGCCACCTCGCCGCTGACGGCCTTTCTGGCGGGAGCGAGCGCGTGAGATGACGAGCGACCAACGCCAGAATCAACCGCGGCGGGCCCAGCGGTCCCGCCCTACCTCGAAGCGCCGGGCGTTCGATGTTGGGTGTTCAGTGAAACCACGAATTTAGTCATGACCTTTCACACTGTTTGGAAACAGCACGAGTTTGCCGCGGT
>JAJYAR010000285.1 GCA_021779435.1 bacterium | reverse complement strand
GGTGCAGTCGTGAGGCCCCGGCCTGCCCGCGGTTTCCGGTCATGGACCAACCACCTCCGGCTCCGGCGCTGGTGGACAGCCACTATCGCAGCATCGTGAAGGCCGTTTCATGGCGGGCGACCGGCACCGTGGACACGATCATCGTTTCGTTCCTGGTCACCGGGCGCATTAAAATGGCGCTTTCCATCGGCGGCATTGAGTTGTTTACGAAAATCTGCCTTTATTACCTGCACGAACGGGCGTGGAACCGCATCGCTTTCGGTCGGAGCCAGGCCCGGCAGGATTACGAAATTTAGCCGATTTGCCGCCACCATGATGCCCACTACCTCTCCGAAACCGTCGCCCAACGAGCTGCTCAAGGCGAGCAGCCCCACGCTGGCCGGCACCATCGCCCAGACGCTCGCTGATCCAAATGCCGACCGGTTTTCCGACGACGACAACCAGTTCCTCAAGTCGCACGGCATCTACCAGCAGGATGACCGAGACCTGCGGAAAACCGGGAAGAAATTCATCCTGATGGTGCGCCTGCGCCTGCCCGGCGGCGTGATGACACCGGCGCAATACCTGGTCTGCGACGCGCTTTCCACGCGTTATGCGAGCGACACGCTCCGCATCACCTCCCGCCAGGGGCTGCAATTTCATGGCGTGGTGAAGAGCGACTTGCGGGCGCTGGTCAAGGGCATCAACGACGCGCTGTTGACCACGCTGGCCGCCTGCGGCGACAACAGCCGCAACGTCATGGCGCCGCCCAGTCCAGCCACCAATGGCTTGGGCGAACAGGTTCACCAACACGCCCGGCAGGTGGCCGCCGCCATCTCACCCAGCACGCCAGCCTATCATTCCATCTGGATTGACGGGGTCGAACTTGATCTGAACGACCCAAAGAACCGCGATTTCGTGGATCCGCTCTACGGCAAAACGTATCTGCCGCGGAAGTTCAAGATCGGCTTCGCGATCCCGCCGCTGAACGACGTGGATATCTTCACGAATTGCTGCGGGTTCATCGCCGTCGCGGACGCCGCCGGCAAACTGGCCGGCTACAACCTCACCGCTGGCGGCGGCATGGGCCGCAGCCATGGCAACGAGGCCACCTTCCCGCGCGTCGCCGACCTCATCGGCTTCCTGCTGCCGGACAAGGTCGTGGACGTCGCGCGCGCCGTGCTGACCATCCACCGCGATTTTGGCGATCGCGGCAACCGCCGGCACGCCCGCTTGAAATACGTGCTTGCGGATCGCGGCGCGGCGTGGTTCCGCGAAGAACTGGAGCGGCGCCTCGGCTGCCCGCTCGCGGAGCCGCGGCCGTTCAACTTTGAGCGTCAGGGCGACGCCTTCGGTTGGAACCGCCAGGCTGACGGCCGCCGGTTCCTCGGTTTGTTCGTGGAAACCGGTCGTATCCGCGACCGCGACGGCTGGCGCATGAAAACCGCGCTGCGCCGGGTCGTCGAACAATTCCAGCCGGAAATCCGTCTGACGCCGGGCAACAATCTCATCCTCGCCAACATCGCACCGGAGCAGCAGACGGCGATCACGCAACTCCTCGCCAGCCACGGAGTGAACGCGGCCGATCAGGGCAGCCGCCTGCGCCGCGCCTCGATGGCGTGCGTTTCGCTGCCGACCTGCGGCCTGGGCCTCGCCGAGAGCGAACGCTATCTGCCGGACTTGATCACCCAATTCGAGACGCTGCTCGCCGAGACCGGACTCGGCGACGAGGAAATCACCATCCGCATGACCGGCTGTCCAAACGGCTGTGCGCGGCCCTACATGGCGGAAATCGGCCTCGTCGGCAAGGCGCCGGCCCGCTACCAGGTTTACCTCGGCGGCAACGAGGCCAGCACGCGCCTGAACCGCCTCTGGCGCGACGTGGTGAAGGACGCCGACCTCGTCAACGAACTGCGCCCGCTGCTCACGCGCTATGCGCGGGAGCGGTCGGCGGGCGAGCGTTTCGGCGACTGGTGCGTCCGCGCCGTCTGGCCTGAACTGGCCGCGTCCGCGCCGCCGGCGTCCGCCGGTTGATGCCGTGTTCACCGCCGCCGAAATCGCGTCGCTCAACGAGCGATTCGCCGCCGCGCCGACGGAGGACATTCTCCGCTGGGCGTGGGCGCGCTTCGGGGAGCGCGCGGCCATCGGCACCAGTTTTCAAGGTGCCGGCCTGGTGATGATGCACGTGGCGCAGCAGGCCAGCCTGCGGTTTCCGGTGTTCACCCTTGACACCGGCCTGTTGTTTCCCGAAACGGTGGCCTTGAGGCTCCGGCTGGCGGATTTTTTTGGTTGCCGCATCGAATCGCTGGAGCCGGACCTCACGGTGGAGCAGCAGGCGAACGCGCTTGGCCCGGAGCTGTGGAAGCGCGATCCCGACCTCTGCTGCACGCAGCGCAAGGTGCTTCCGCTGCGGAACCGGCTGGCGTCGCTGGACTGCTGGATCACCGGACTGCGCCGCCAGCAGAGCGACGCCCGCGCCGGCACTGGCGTGGTGGAAGTCTTTGTTTTCGATGAGAGCGCCGGCCAGGAAATCGTGAAACTCAATCCTATGGCCGCCTGGACCCGCGAGGCGGTGTGGGATTATTTGAAAACGCACCACATCCCTTACAACCCGCTGCACGACCAGGGCTATCGCAGCATTGGCTGCGCGCCCTGCACGGGCAAGGCGGCGGCGGGGGAAAATGAGCGGGCCGGCCGCTGGACGGGATTCCACAAAACCGAGTGCGGCATCCACACCTTCATGGCGAAAAAGACGTGAACCGCCGGCTGCCGTGGAGCGTGTCCGGTCGGGCGGCTTGAAAAGACGGAGACTCCCCGCGCCATCGAAAACCGATTCTATGGATTACCTCAGCAAACTCGAAAACCAGTCCATCTACATTTTTCGCGAGGCGTTCAACAAGTTCGAGCACCTCGCCATGCTCTGGAGCATCGGCAAGGATTCCACCGTCCTGCTTTGGCTGGCGCGGAAGGCCTTCTTCGGCCACGTGCCCTTCCCGCTCGTCCACGTGGACACAACCTACAAGATTCCGAGCATGATCGAATATCGCGACCGCCTCTGCCGCGAGTGGAACCTCCAGCTCGTCGTGGGCAGGAACGAGGCCGCGCTGCGCGAGGGCCGCACGTTCCCGAACGGCCGGGCAACGCGCGTCGAGTGCTGCGGGCTGTTGAAAAAGGACGCGCTGAAGACGGTCCTCGACCAGCACGGCTTCAACGGCGTCATCGTGGGCGTCCGCCGTGACGAGGAACCGACGCGCGCCAAGGAACGTTATTTCAGTCCGCGCGACAAGAACATGGAATGGAACGTCGAGGACCAGCCGCCGGAGTTGTGGGACCAGTTCAAGACGGACTTCGACAAAGGCGCGCACATCCGCATTCACCCGCTGCTGCACTGGACCGAGCTGAACGTCTGGGAATACATCGAGCGCGAAAACATCCCGGTCATTCCGCTCTATTTCGCGAATGAGCGTGGCGAACGCTACCGCAGTCTCGGCTGTTTTCCCTGCACGTCCCCGATCTCCTCCCAGGCCCGGACCGTCCGCGAAATCATCGAGGAACTCCGGCACACCAGGACCCCCGAACGCGCCGGCCGCGCGCAGGACAAGGAAAGCGAGGACGCCTTCGAGAAACTGCGGCGCGACGGGTATATGTGACCTCGCCGAGCTATGCACAACCCCGCGGGCTCCGTGCCTCCGTGGTGAAATGAAACTATGCTCCCCACCGAACAACTGAAGATCGTCATCGTCGGCCACGTGGACCACGGCAAGTCCACCTTCGTCGGCCGGCTGTTTCACGACACCGGATCGCTGCCGGAGGGCAAGCTGGAGCAGCTCCAGCGGATTGCCGAGCGGCGCGGCGTGCCGTTCGAGTGGGCCAATCTGATGGACGCGCTGCAAAGCGAGCGCGACCAGAACATCACGATTGACACCGCGCAAATCTGGTTCCACACGCCCAAACGCCAATACGTCATCATTGACGCGCCAGGCCACAAGGAGTTCCTGAAGAACATGGTCACCGGCGCCGCCAACGCCGAGGCCGCGCTGCTGCTCATTGACGCCCACGAAGGCGTGCAGGAAAACTCCCGCCGCCACGGCTACCTGCTCAATCTGCTCGGCATCCGCCAGATCGCCGTGCTCGTGAACAAGATGGACCTGGCCGACTATTCCCAGGCGCGCTTCGACGCCGTGGAAACCGAATACCGCGCCTGGCTCAAAACCATCGGCGTCGAGCCGAAGGTGTTCATCCCGATCGCCGCCAAGCACGGCGACAACATCGCGTCACCCAGCCCGAACACGCCGTGGTGGACCGGTCCGACGGTGGTCCAGACGCTCGACGAATTCCGCGTCGCCGAGCCGCCGAAAGACCAGCCGTTGCGCTTCCCGATTCAGGATGTTTATCGGTTTGATGAG
>JAJYAR010000284.1 GCA_021779435.1 bacterium | reverse complement strand
ATCCAGCGGGGCGGCCACGACGCTCGGCAACCTGGATTCCCGCTCACCCGCGCGGAAGACGATTTCCTGATCGGTGAGCGTCGCCTCGGCGACGGGCGGCGTGTAAAGGTCGACCACGTTTCTGCTGCCACCCAACGCGCGGAGCACGTCGTCCCGGGCCGTGGCGCGCTCGTCGTCGGTGGCTTCCGGGGCCACAGGCCGGAACGTGACGCTGCCCGGCACCGCGGAGGACTCCCAGTAGATCGCGGTAATCCCCTCGGCGGAATGGAGCAGCACCGCCGTGGCGGGCTCGTATTTTCCGCCAAAGAGCGCTGCCGAGGCAGGAATCACGAGCTCCGCCTCGGACCATTCGGCAGTCTGCTCCGAGGTGAAACGCCGCCGGTACGCGGCGTAGGCGAAGGCATGGTCCGAGCCGGGCGTCCAATACCAGCCGTGATAAAGCTGGGAGACCGGGAACGGGGACATGGACTCGAGCGCCAGTTCAACCTGGGCGGCGGCATCCGCCGGCGTGGCTCCGGCCGTGATCGGCACCGCACGGGTGAAGAAAAGTGCGTCGGGGAGCAGCACGACCTTCGGCGGCGGCGGTCCGGCACGGAGGATACTGAGTGGGGAGGCAGACATTGAGGTGGGTCAGGGGGCCGGCGGCCCGGCTTCACGGAGTCACGTCCGGTGGAGTCGGGGCAGCAGGAATCTCATCATTTTCGCGAATTTCCAAGAGCGTAAATGGGTAGCGAAGGTCACGGGCGGCGGCCTGCTGGGCAGCCGCGGCACTCTGCTGTCCGGCATTCGGAGCCACCTGCTTCTGCGCCGCCGACTGCGCGGCGCCCGCGGCCTGACCGCGCTGAGCACCCGCGGTTTCGCGGACTGTCTTCGCGGCATTTCCCCAGGTGACCACCGCGGCCACCCGGAACTCGGACTTGCCCTCGAACACGGTGACGATGATTCGGAGTGCGCTGATCGTCGTGCCAAAGGCCGCTGCGTCTCCGCCGGGACCGATGATCTCGGCCGCCTGCCCTGCGTTCTCGAAATAGCCGGGACCCTTTGCCTCGAACGCGCCGCGTCCCAGCCTGAAATCGGTGAGTGACTGCTGCTGCGTCGGGTCAAACCGGCCGATCGCCGCCAATGCCTCGGGCCGCGCACCATTGAGGTTGGTCGTCTTGAAATCGAGGAGCGACACGCTCGCGACAAAGCGCCGCCAGTACTCGTTCGGCCGGCCGTTGGCATCATGGAAAAACTCGCGGACCTTGTCGATGGCAGCGAGTTCCGCATAGGACCGAAGCGGTCGCGCCGGCGCCTGGAACGGCAGGGCGCTCTGCTCGTAGTCCGGCGTCACCGTTGTCGTATAGATATGATCGGGACGCATCCAACCCATCAGCGCATCCGCGAGCTCGTCGGCGTCGCCCTGGGGAATGTCCCAACTGGTGAACAGTGCCTTGAGCACCTCCACGTTGGCGTGTGGCAGCGAAATCTTTCCGCTCTCGTCCTCGAAGGCGATTTCGATGCGCCTGCCCTCGCCGGGGGTATAGCCGGCAAACTCGAGCGGGTTGCCCCAGCCTTCCGCCGGGCTGCGGAGGCCGTTGTCCGCCGCCCTGAAATCTTCCAGCACACCCAGGGTGACATCGAGTGCCGAGTACGCCTCCTTCCGAAGCCGCCGCGCGAGCACGTCACGATGGTCGACGAGAAGGTCATTGGTCGCCTTCTCCATGAACGTCATCAACGCCATCGCGGCGAACACGAGCGTCACCATCACCACCACCAGCACCGACCCGCGGCTCAGCCGGGACCAGCGTCGCGGGTGATTCCGCGTGCGCCGTGGCGTGGGAGGCAAGGTGCGCGCGCTCATCAGAAATTCGGCAGCGCCCTGCCGACGGTTGTGAGTGCGATGACCGTTTCGCGGGTCATGTTCAGGTAGCTGAACTTCAGCCGCAGGCGCTGGGGCACCATCGGATTGCCCTGGCCATCGAGCTTGAAGAGCGACTCGTTCGTCCACCGGTTCGTCTGTGGGTCGTAGTAGTCGTACGACATGGCGGTGACGAGCGGCGTGACAAGCGTCTCGCGGGCCGGATCCGTGTCGAAATCCTTCTCCAGTCGCGAGTGCCAGAGCAGGTACAGGCCGTCGTTCTGCCGGAGCTGGAGCGAGCAGACGACCTCCGGCAGCGGGCGGTCGGGCCATACGAACAGGCGGCTGCCGCCGAGAAGCTCAAAGGTCAGCAGCTTGTCGGGCGCGCCGCTCTGCGGCTTGACCTCGAGAATTCCGACCGGCGTGGAGTTCGCGACGGCGGCGGGCGGCAGCGATGCCTCGCGGAGGGTGTGATCCAGGAAACGCGTCACCGCACGGGCATGCCGTTCGAAAAGCCGCGAGTCGGTGTTCTTGCCCCAGAGTTCGCCCATCGAGAACACGAACGTGTTCATCGCGATCATGATCATCGACACGAGCGCGAGGGCCAAAAGGATCTCGAGCAGCGTGAAGCCGCGTGCCGATCGGGCGGTCGAAACCGGCGCATCGGGCGCGTTCCCGCCAGGTTGGTTCCGGTGCGGGAGATTGAGGCGGGGGCGGTTCATGTGCGGACCTTCCCTTGCATCTGCAGGATGCGGGTTCTCGCATCCTCCTTCAGCTTGCTTCGCTCGCCTTCATCGACCGACCAGGTCGGCCTGAGCACCGTGAACGTTTCAACCGTCTTCTGCGGCTGCCCCTGCGTGCCCTCGGCCACCTCGCACGTGAAGGTGACGGTGAAAACATCGGCGGTGTTGGTCGACGCAATCTCCGCTTTCCAGGTGACCCGGCCACCTTCCGCAGAGTCGAAGTCACCGCCGCGCTCCACCTTCTCCCTGTCGGGCTCCTCGAGCACGAGTGAACGCGCGAAGGTCAGGTCCGCGTTCGAGACGGTCTCCTTGGCCGCAAAATCGTAGGCCATCAGGATATTGATGTAGGAACTCGCCAGGACGATCGCCGCCATCGCAAAGATCGCCAGCGCCATCAGCACCTCGAGAAGGGTGAAGCCGGCCGTCTGCCGGCGAGAACGAGCGACGCCGGGGTTCACCGCGACCTCCCGGAGTTTTCCAGAGGGGCGAGCAGTCGTGCACAGGTCCAGGGGTCGATCGAATCGATGTGAACGTCGCCCTTCCGGTAGAACTGGATTCGGAACGGGCTGCAGGTGCCGTCCGGGTAAAAGGTCACCGCCTTCACCGGCTGCGTCTCGAGCACGGTGCCGGCGATCATGATCATGTTGCCGCCCTTCTGCTGCGAAAGAAACGTCACCTCGAGGTCGCCCGCCTGCGGTATGGAGAACAGCTTTGTCGCGGAGCCGTTCGCAAGGGCAAAGCCCTTCCCCTGCTCGCGGTCGTCGACGAACGTCATTGCGACGTCCTGCCCGGACTTCAGCGCGAGCTTCCGCGCCTCCTCGACCGTGCTCCAGAACACCTCGTCGGGCGTCCTGGGTTTGTCATTCAGAAGCTGGGTGGCCCCGCCGACCAGGACCCCGGCCAGCAGCCCCATGATGACCAGCGCGAGCAGGATTTCGAGAATCGTGAAGCCGCGGGACGACCGCAGGACGGCCCTTCGGTGAACCCTGGGAGCGCCTCGCGTCAAAGCGGGGCGCGGCGAAAATGAGGTCGACGGTTGCACGACTCAGACGGAAAGGAAGCCCGGAGCCCTCTCCGGGCAACCGCGACGCGCGTCACTGCTGCGGAGCGGCCGACTCCTCCCAGTTGCCGATGTCATCGGACGTGCCGCTCTGCCCGTCGAGGCCCTTCGACCAGACGTCGTAGCCACCCTTGTTGTGGGTGCCTGGATACGCGTACTCGTACGGCCGGCCCCACGGATCGACAGGCACCTTCGCCGGATCGAGGTACGGGCCGCTCCAGGCCCCGGAGCGGCTGTTCGACGGCGCGGTCACCAGCGCCTGCAGGCCCTCACTCGTCGAAGGGAAGTCGCCCATCTTCATCTTGTAGGAGAAGAGCGGCATCTTGATCGTCGATGTGACGAAAAGCTTGGCGGTGTCGTTGCGAGCCTGATCGAGGGTGCCGCCGAAGTGGTTGATTGCGAGTCCGGCGAGCAGGCCGAGGATCGCGATCGCCACGAGAATCTCCATGAGGGTGAAGCCACGCTGCGCGCGAGTGCGCCTGGAGTTGCTGAAGTACATGGTTATGAAAGGTTGAAGGGGCTCCGGACCGATGTCGAGGCGCAGAAAAGCTGCACGAGGCATGCAAGAGCGCAATCCGGCGACACGGTCCGAGCGCACGCAGTTCCACCACGGCCGAAATCAGGACCCAACGCCCGCACCGTAGGAGCAAATTCATTTGCGACCACGACAGCGCAGCATCGGCACCCCGCGGCAGCAGCATCCCCCGGGGCTCTCCCCAAACCTTCGCAGATGAATCTGCTCCTACCGCAA
>JAJYAR010000283.1:1927-4410 GCA_021779435.1 bacterium | reverse complement strand
AGTCCGCTGGAGTCGACGCCGCCGGAGCCGACCGACGCGGCCACGGAGCAACGTCCCCGCCAGGGCGCCGTTGCCGCCTCCGCCAGTACGCCAACGCCGACGGACCGGAGTTTCGGCGATGGAATCGAGTTGTTCTAAGCCTCCCATGGAACCCTTTCACATCGAAGCCAACGGTCCGGACCTGCTGCTGCGACTCTCACACGAGGTTTCCATCGAGCACGCCCGCGCCTTGCACGCCGCGCTTCTGACCGCTCTTCCGGGTTCAGCGACCCTGCGCGTCGACGCGCGCGCGGTCACGCAGGTCCATCCATCGATCTTGCAACTGCTCTTCGCCGCCTCCGAAATGCTGCGCCTGGTGGTCGAGGGAACGTCCGACGCTTGGTTGAACACGCTGCGCCGGCTGGGACTCGCGACTTCCGTGCTCTGTCCTCCCGAAAAATCCTGAACTGCCCCTCCCATGCCCAAGATCGTACTCGCAGTCGATGACTCGATGAGCATCCGAGAAACCGTGAAGATGACGCTCGAGTCCGCCGGTTATCGCGTCGTGACGGCGGAAGACGGGGCGCGCGGGCTGGCCCAGGCGGGGCTCAACCGGGCCGATCTGGTGATCACCGACCTCAACATGCCGAACATGGACGGCATCACGTTCATCACCCAGCTGCGAGCGACGCAGAACTACCGTTTCACACCCATCCTGATGCTCACGACCGAGTCGCAGGACGACAAGAAGATCGCCGGACGCAAGGCGGGCGCGACCGGCTGGATCGTGAAACCCTTTGATCCCGCCCGCTTCATCGCGGTCGTGCAGAAGGTCTGCCCCGCCGCCTGATTCACGTGAACTTCGAGGAAATCCAGCAACGCAGCCGCGAGCTGTTTCGCGTCGAAGCCGCCGACCTGCTCCGCGAACTCGAGGACTCGTTGCTGGCACTTGAAGCGGAGCCGGGCAGCGCGGCCCTCCTCAACCGAGTGTTCCGCGTGATGCACACGTTGAAAGGCTCGGGCGCCAGCACGGGGTTCCAGGATCTCGCCGACTACCTGCATCGCGTGGAGGACGTCTTCAACGCGGCGCGGGAAAACCGGATCGTCGTCACCTCCGACCTCATCGATCGCACACTGAAGATCGGCGATGTCGTTTCGCGCTACCTCGCCGCAGCCCCATCAGCAGCCGGCGCGGTGCTCGGCAGTGCGTCGGACGAACTCGCGGCCGTCCTGGCGTATCTGCCCGATGCCGGCGCCACGACCACGTCCGCGGGCGCGGTTGTCATTGCGAACGCCGGCACGCCGGCCGCCACGCCTCGCTACCATATTCGCTTTCACCCCCACCCCGGCCTTTTCTGCAGCGGCGGCGACCCGGGCATGTTCCTGGACGATCTTCGGGCGCTGGGTGAATGCACGGTGAAGGGGTCCACCGCGGGGTTGCCCAAGCTGTCGGAGCTCGATCCCGAAAGCAGCTATCTCAGCTGGGACATTCAGCTCACGACAGAGGCGCCGGAATCGGCGATCCGCGACGTGTTCGCGTTCATCGACGGCGAGTGCGACCTCGCTATCTCGCGCGAGGATTCGCCTTCGAGTCGCACGCCCTCGGACGCCGCGGCGTCGGAACCCCCGGCATCCCCGGCGCAGAACAGGCTTTGGAATGTCGAGTTTGCCGCCACCGCACGCACCCTCTCCTCACCGGGCGTCCTTGAGGCGTTGTGGGTGGACCTCGGCCGGTTCGGCCGGATCACGGAGTTGATCGAGCCACCGTCAAGCGGCGGGCAGCCGTCGCCCGGGACGCGGAGCTTCCGCTTCGAAACCGACGTCGATGCCGAGACGATCCAGAGCGCCTTTGTCTTTCTCCTCGATGCCGAGCCCAAACTGACACCGGTCTCCGCAACAAATGCGCCGACCGGGAGCGATGCCCCGACCCCGGTTCCCACGAGTGACTCGGGCACGATGGAGCCGCCAGCCTCGGGCCGAGCCGCGCAAAGCGTTACGCCTTCGTTCCAGGGCGCCAGCACTGCCCGGCAAGCCAATCGCTCGAACTCGTTAAAACCCGCAGCGCCCGCGCCGGCAGGCCCGCCCGGACCAGACCAGTCCGCTGCGCCCCGCAATCAGAACGACATGCTGCGCGTTTCCGCCGAGCGACTCGATCGGCTCGTGAATCTGGTGGGCGAACTGGTGATCCTCCGTTCTCAGGTGAAGACCGCCTGCGCGCAGCTGGAGGTTGTCCCACCGGCCCTGCAGGGCGCTTCCGAAGCGCTCCAGAGCCTGAGCACGGAGATGCGCGATGTCGTGCTGAACATTCGGATGATGCCGGTCGAGCAGACGTTCTCGAAATTCCACCGGATCGTCCGCGACCTTTCCCGCGAACTCGGGAAGGACGTCGACTTCGTCGTCGAAGGCGGCGAGACCGAGATGGACAAAACCGTGCTCGATGCGCTCGCCGATCCGCTCGTGCACCTCGTGCGCAACAGCCTCGGTCACGGACTCGAGACTCCCGC
>JAJYAR010000283.1:0-1917 GCA_021779435.1 bacterium | reverse complement strand
CGCCGAGCGCACCGCCGCCGGCAAACCGATCCGCGGCACGCTAACCCTGCGCGCCGAGCAGCGTGGTGACCGGGTGTTCGTGATCGTCCGGGACGATGGACGTGGACTTGATCCGGAGAAGATCCGCGTTCGCGCCGTCGAAAAGGGGCTCCTCGCGGCCGATGCCAACCCGACGACCGCCGAGCTTTTCAACCTCATCTTTCTTCCCGGCTTCTCGACCGCGGCAAAGGTGTCGCACCTATCCGGACGCGGCGTCGGGCTCGACGTCGTCCGCAGGCAGATCGACCAGCTTCGCGGAAAAGTGGAGCTGCGCAGCGAGCCGGGCAAAGGCGCGGAATTCCGTCTGTCCCTGCCGCTGACACTCGCGATCATCGACGGCCTCCTCGTTGAGCTCGATGGCGACCGCTACGTCCTCCCGCTCGGCACCGCCCGGGAGGCGATTGACCTGCGCCGCGCCACGCGCGTCGCCGGCAATGGCCGGAACGTGATCGCGGTACGCGGCGAACTCGTGCCCTACGTGCGCCTGCGGGATGTCTTCGGTTGCACGTCGGAGCCGCCCGACCCCGAACGCGTCGTCATTGTCGACGTCGACGACAGACGTGTCGGCCTGGTGGTGGACTCCGTGATCGGAAACCACCAGACCGTCCTCAAGTCTCTGGGCTGGGTCGGCCGGCGGGTGACGTTGTTCTCCGGCGCCACCGTGCTGGGCGACGGCCATATTGCCCTCATCCTCGACGTACCCGCGTTGCTCGCTCACCAACAAAGCGGACAATCCGCTGCCCGCGGCCTCGAAATCTGAACCTTTTGCCCCGATGCCCCCCGCACCGAGAGAGGAATTTCTCAACGCGATCGCCAGGATCGAAAAGCTTGCCCCTGCTCCGCGCACGCTCGCCCGAGCGCTGCAGCTCCTGAAGGATCCCGACTCGGCGCTGCACAGCATCGCCAAGCTCATCAGCTGCGACTCCGCGCTCGCCGTCGAGGTCCTGCGATGCGCAAACAGCGCGGCTTACTCCCGAAAGGCCCCGACCGCCGATGTCGGCGAGGCGCTGCAGGTCATCGGCTTCCACGAGACGATCCGCCTCGTGAGCCTCGTCGCCGGACACCAGACCACCAACCGCAATCTCGGCAGCTACGGCATCGCCGCCGGCGACTTCTGGGCCGAGAGCCTGTTCAACGGACTGCTGCTCGAGGCACTGGCCAACCACGTCGGCGTGATGGACGCTGGCGAGGCCTACACCGCGGGGCTGCTTCGGTTCGTCGGCCGGCTCGCGATCGACCATGTGCTCTTCGAATCCGGCGGCAACCTGTTCTGGGACGGCCAGGCGCCGCTTTCACAATGGGAACGAGAGAACGTGGGGCTCACCCAATCCGAGGTCGCCGGCCGGCTCCTTCGCACGTGGGAGTTCCCCGAGCACATGATCCTCGCCATCGAGAAGCAGGATGAGCCCGATTCCGGCACGTCGGCCGAAACGCATCCCCTCGTTCAATGCCTCCATTTCGCGGCGCGCATCGTCCCCGCGGGAACCGGGCCAGGCGGCATCGAGGCACTCGTAGCCACGACGCCGAACTTTCCCGAGAAGCATCCTCTTGCGATCGAGAACCAGCTCGATGCGGCCACCATCGCCACCCTGCTGAAGACCGCCCACGAGGCATTCCTTTCGATCAACGAAACGCTGTACGAGTGAGCCTGGCGAACGTCCGAATTCAACGCCCAACGTCCGACCGCTGATCTGGGCAGGTCGGACCGCTGGGCGGGCCGCGTTTGTTCGCGCACTTCGTGGTTGCGCGCCAATCGCGCTGTGGGCGGAGTGCCCTCACCCCGCGTTTACGACGCCAGACGGCCGGCCCAGCGGTCCGGCCCTACCTTCGAACCAATACAGGGCCCCGGTCCGGCCCTGCCTCAATTCACATCCCGGA
>JAJYAR010000282.1 GCA_021779435.1 bacterium | reverse complement strand
TGATTCCCGGCGTCCCCGCGCGGGCGCCGGGCATTGGTGAGGGAGTTTGCATCGGCGGACCGCCTCGCCAATAATGGAAGTTCCGCGGATTGCAGCCCAAAAGGGGCCGGGTGTTGGCAATCGAAATTCCCCCCATCAGTCCCGATCGCCCCCCCTTGCCGGACTGGGGGCAGGGGGCGGCGTCGGCGCGCACGATCGTTCCCGCCGCGCGCTTGCTGGGCGCGCTGGACCGCCTTGCCTCCAATCTTCCTTCGACCGTGATGGCGGCCTTGCGCAGTGCGGCGGCGTCCGGTGGCAACGTCGAAGTGGTCCTGGCCGGCGACAAGGCCCCCGCCCTGCTCGTGGTGGCCGGTCAGCGGGTTGCGCTGGCGGGAGCGGTCCGGGACGCTTTGCTCGCATTCGTCGCCGAACCGGCGGGGGCGGCGCCGCAGCCCGGGGCTGCTCCTCCGTCGGTATTTCCGGCCGGGCCGGACGTCGCGGCCCTGGCCCGCGCGGCGGTCGTGGAGGCGCAGGTGGCGGGATTGCGGGTGCAGCCCCCCTCCCTTCCCGGGGGTGCGGCGGCCGATCAGGCCGCGGGGATGACGCCGGGAGCCGGTGCGCCGGCGGCGCCGACGGTTGCGCTGCGCCAGCCCTTGTTTGTCGCCGTGCCCGGCGGCGCCCCTTCCGCCAGCGTGCTGGCCGGCGATCTTGCGCTGGCCGTGGAACACAGCGGCCTCTTCCTCGAGTCGCACCTCGCGTCCTGGGTGCAGGGACAACGTTCGGTCTCGAAGATGCAGGCGGAATCCCGTGCGCTCCTGACCGACGCCATGACCCCGTCGGCGCCCGATCCGCAGGCATGGCTCGACCAGCGCGCGGCATCGCAGGCCGACGCCATGCAGCAGCGGGCCTTCGCCCTGAGCGGGCAGGCCTGGCCCGACCAGGGCTTCCACCTGGAGATCGCCCAGGATCGCGGTCGCGGGCGCGCGGCGGCCGACCCCGCACCCGGCGTCGGCGTATTCACCGCCACCCTGTCGATGACCTTGCCCCATCTCGGCGCGATCCACGCGACGATCCGGGTGGCCGCGTCCACGGTCGGCGTGCAGATGCAATCGTCGGACGCCGCCGCGCTCGGGGAGTCCTTGGGGGCGCTCGCCACGGCGCTCGATGCGCGCGGCCTGACGGTTGCGCAATTGACGGTGCAAGCCGCGGCGGACTTGCCGGGCGGGGCTCCTTGATGGCGGCGAATGGACGCTCCGGCCCCGGTACGACTTCCCGGCCGACGGCGAAGGCGGTGGCGCTTTCCTATTCGGATGGCGATGCTTCCCAGGGACTTGCCCCGAAGGTCGTCGCCACCGGCCAGGGACTGATTGCCGAGACCATCATCGCCAAGGCCCGCGAGGCCGGCGTGCCGGTCCATGCGTCGCGCGAACTCGTCGCGGCCTTGATGCACTTCGACCTCGATGAGCGGATCCCGCCGGCGCTGTATGTCGCGGTCGCGGAAGTGCTGGCCTGGGTGTACCGGCTGGAGCATCGGGAATCCCCTAGATAACCAACGCATGCAAGCGCGGAAGTGGGTCCTCGGCGGCTGGCTTATCCGCGGATGTCGGGTTTTTTTCGCGACTACAGTTTCGCGAGACCATGTGAAAAACGGGCCCGCCCATGTCCGCACGCGCCAAGACCCCCATCCATCTTTGCATCGTCCAGCCGCCCGGGTATGTCCATTCCATGGCGCTGCTCGACGCGGCCTTGTATTTCCGACATCAATTGCGCGGCCTGGGTGCGGAAGTGAGCGTCGCGAAGAACCGCCTGCGCCACGACGCGGTGAATCTGATATTTGGCGCCCACCTCGGCTTTTCCTCCGAGATGATCCGGACATTCTGTTGCGTGTTCGTCAACCTCGAGCAGTTGGGGGATGGCGGCAGCGCCCTGCCGGCGGAATACCTCGAGTCGCTGCGCAATGTACCGGTCATCGATTATGACGCGGGAAACGTGGCGGCCTATTCCCGGGACAGCAACGGGGTTCCACTGATTTCCTTTGGCTATGCGCCCTACCTCGGTTCGATGGCGCAAGAGGCCGCGCCCTTGGACAAGCGTCCGATCGACCTGTTGTTTTTCGGCTCGATGAATCCCCGGCGCAAACGAATCATTGAACGCATCGAGCGCACCGGACGCACGGTTGCGGCATTCGACGGCCCCGTTTACGGGCCGGAGCGGGATGCCGTCATCGTCCAGGCGCGCGCGGTATTGAACTGCCACTATTACGACAGTGCGCGATTTGAGCAGGTTCGAGCCTTCCAGGTCCTTTCGCTCGGCACGCCGATGGTCTCGGAGCGGATGAAGGGGATCAATCCTGGGAGTGGATTCGAGGATTGCGTAAGCTGGTTCGATGACGATACGCTGGAAGCGTTCTTTCGCGACGAGTTTGCGGGCCCGGGATTCCTCGACCGCGCCCGCGCACAACTTCGGCGTTTTCAATCCGTCGATCCAGGCCGGGAGTACGCGCGGGTGATCGAATTCGCTCGCGACGTATACCGTGCCGGGAAGGGATTCCGCGCCGCGCAGCCATGCAATCCCCAGCGGCGTCTGCACATCGGTTCCGGAAAAGACTATCGAACCGGTTGGTTGAACGTGGATGTCCTGGAGACGGCACAGCCAGACGTGCTGCTCGATCTGAGTCTGCCCCAGACCCTGCCATTGACCCTGGAATCACCGGTGTGGGGGCGGGTGTCGTTGCGGGCCGGGGCCAGCGAGTTGATCTACGCCAACAACGTCCTCGAGCATATAAGGGATCTTCCAACCTTCATGACCAACTGCCTGGACCTTCTCCAGGTCGGCGGCGCGATGGTGATCGAAGTTCCATACGAATCGAGCCTCGGAGCATGGCAGGATCCGACCCACGTACGGGCCATGAACGAGAATTCGTGGCTGTATTACACCGACTGGTTCTGGTACCTTGGATGGCTCGCTCACCGCTTCCGGATCCGCGAGTCCCATTGGCTCGACGTGCACTGCAAGCGCTGCGAGAAGGTGTCGGCGGCGTTCATGCATGTCACCCTGGAAAAGGTGCAGACGACGATTGCCGAACGAATGGTTGCGCGTACGATGCGCGCGGACTTCGGCGGTCTGATCGAGGCGGCCGATTTTGCGAAATACCAGGGGGCCGCGGACAGGAATGACGGCGACCCGGCCCGTGATGCGGAGCGCTCCGCGCGGATGCCGGACGACGCGCGCCCGGTCCTCGGTTTGTCGTCGGGTACCGGTGAAGACGAAACGCCCCGCGCCGCCGTCCATCGCGGTGGGAGCGCGCCGTCGGCCGAGGTTCTCGTGATCGGCGATGGTCACGAGGACCTCGATCGCACGCGAGGGCCTTCGGTACTGCACCATATTCTCCTGGGGTCGTTGAAGGCGTCCGGGATCATTGGACGGACGCGCTTCCTGGAACGGGAGCGGATCAGCGAGATCGGGCTCGCGCAGTGGCTGAGCCAGATCGAGATCGAGTGCGCTTCCCGCCGCACCGATCTGATCGTGTTTCATTTTCCGTTTCGCTGGGATGCCGAAGTCGCATCGGTACTGCGGAGCATCCGTGCGCGCCATCGGATTCCGGTTCTTGGCTTCGCAACGGATCTGCGCACGGCGCGGACCCTGTACAACGGACAGTTGGTCGCGGTGTTTCAGCGGTATATGGACTCGGTCGATGCGACGCTTGCGATCGATACCCGGTTCCCGCAGGAGATCTATGGGGATCGGGCGTTCATTCCGGGATTTTCGTCGATCGATCAATCGTTGTTCGACCCGCGGAATACATCCAAGGCCATCGACCTGTCCTTTGTCGGCAGCGTCGCCGGGTGGACGCGGATCGGGAATGATGCCCGATCGCGCCACCTCGAGTTCTTGCAGGGCGCCCTGCCGGGGAGCGGCGTCAACCACCGATTCATCGACACGACCGGGCGCGGCGCGGCGCTGGAGGAGTATGCGGGGATCCTCAATCAAAGCCGGATGACGATCAATTTTTCGCAGACTTGCGGCGGCGATCATCATCTGAAGGGCCGCGTGTTCGAGGCAACGGCGTCCGGAGCGCTCCTGCTGGAGGAGTCCTGCGCGGAAACGAGGCTTTGCTTCCGCCCTGGCAGGGATTACGTCGAATTCGGTTCGAAGGATGACCTGCTTGAGAAGATCATCCACTACCACCGGCATCCGGACGAAATGTCGCGGATCGCATCGAGCGGTCGTGAGCGCGCACGTAGGATTTTTACGGCCCGCAATCTCTGGACGCACGTCTTCGCGTCTCTCGGGATCTCCCTGCCTGGCGAACCGGACGCCGACTACCGGGATTTCGAGGCGGTGGTCCTCGGAGATTCGTGCGTCGTGAGTTGATGCCGATCGTTGATCTTTGGCGGAAAGGTTGACGGCCATTCGACGAAAGGCATTCGCGCCTGCCCTGGCGGGATAAGCC
>JAJYAR010000281.1 GCA_021779435.1 bacterium | reverse complement strand
TCTTTTTTTGCCGTGTTCAAACTGTACGGCATTTACTGGGCGACCGGCGCCCTGATGGCCGCCTGCGTGGCGCTGCTGATCATGCATCGGTTGCGCACCGGTAAATTCAAGACCATGCACGCGGTCACCGCGGCCGTCGCGCTGGTGCTCGGCACCGCGACGCTGGCGCTGCACGATGAAAGATTCATCCAATGGAAGCCGACGGTTCTGCTCGGACTGGCCGCGATGGCTTTCCTCGGCAGCGCGCTCGTCGGCCGCGTACCGCTCGCACGGCGCATGCTCGAGGGGGCGTTCGACGGAGAGTTGGAGGTGGCGCCGCGCACCTGGCTCATCATCAACGCGGCTTGGGCGGCATGGTTCGCGCTGCTCGCCGGCCTGAATATCTTTGTCGCGCGGCATTTTTCGGACGCCGTCTGGGTGAATTTCAAGGTGTTCGGCCTGACCCTGGCGATGATCCTGTTCATGATCCCCCAGGTGTTCTGGCTGTACGGCCGGGCGAAGCCCGACACGGCCGAAGGTGCATGAGGGCCAGACGATGCCGCCATCAAATCGTGAACTGCGCCTGCGCGAGAGACTCGAATCGGCTTTTGCGCCGGTCGAATTGCGCATCGTCGATGAAAGCGCGCAACACGCGGGCCACGCGGGCGCCGCCGGCGGCCTCGGCCATTTTCGAATTTTCATCGTCGCCGCGGCGTTCGCAGGCCTCTCCCCGGTGGCCCGGCACCGGCGCATCTACGCGGCCCTCGGCGACATGATGCAAACCGACGTCCACGCGCTGGCGCTGGACGCCCGGGCACCCGATTGAAGGCCGGCGGCCCAGGCCGGCCGGCGATATTTTTGGCGCCCCGACCCGGCTCGGGATACACTCTCGCCCCCCGGCCGGCTCGATGAACGGCGCCCTGGCCGGGCGTCGATGGTCGATACCCGGTCGCCCACCCTGATTTTCTCTTCAACCGAGGGATTCCATGAGCCAATTATCTCCGTCCGCGCGCCTGCGTCGGTGCTCCGCGGCCGTCCTTGCCCTGTCGCTCCTGTCGCTCACAGCCTGCGCCAAAAAGCCCGACGCGGCGGCGCCGAAAGCGGATGCCGCGCCCGCCGATGCCGTGGCCAACGTCAACGGCACGGCAATCTCGCGCGAGGCCTACGACTTCTACGTCAAATCCCTGACCCGCGGCAGCAAGGATGCCTCGCAGCTGACACCCGAGCAGCGCAGCCAGGTCCTCGACCAACTCGTCAGCATGCAGCTGATGGCCGATCAGGCCACCAAGGACGGTCTGGACAAGGACCCACAGACCGCCGCCGAACTGCAGGTCGAGCGGATGCACCTGCTGGCCGACGCGGAATCGCAGAAGTACCTGAAGGGCAAGGAGCCGACCGCGGCGGACCTTCAGGCCGAGTACAACACCGCGGTCGCCAGCATGGACAAGACCGAGTACCACGCGCGACACATCCTGGTTTCCAGCAAGGCTCTGGCGGACTCGCTGACGAAGAAGTTGAAGGCCGGCGCCAATTTCGCCGCGCTCGCGAAAGCCGACTCGATCGACGGCTCGAAGGACAGCGGCGGCGACCTCGGCTGGTTCCAGGCGTCGCGGATGGTCAAGCCGTTCGCGGACGCGGTCAAGTCGCTGAAAAAGGGTGAGATCACGCCGGAGCCGGTGCAGACGCAATTCGGCTGGCACATCATCCAGCTGATCGACACGCGGCCGCTCGCCCCGCCGCCGTTCGATCAGGTCAAGCAGCAGGTCGAGACCCAGCTGATGCAGAAAAAGCTGCAGGCATACGTCGAACAGCTGAAGAAGACGGCGACGGTGCAAAAGTCGCTGTAAGTCTCCGCCGGACACGGCGCGCCGATTGCGGCGCGTCCGTGTCCGGCGATTCTCACTCCGCCAGCAGCCGCTCGAAAGCCCGTTCGTCGAGCACGGCGACGCCCAGCCCGACCGCCTTGTCGAGCTTCGATCCGGGATCCTTTCCCGCCACCACATAATCGGTCTTCTTGGAGACGCTCCCCGAGACTTTGCCGCCGAGCGCGGCGATCGCCGCGGCCGCCTCGTCGCGCGTGCGGCCGTCGAGGGTGCCGGTCAGCACGAACGTACGGCCCGACAGCTTGCCGCCCCGCGCCTCGGCCCTCCCCGGCGGCCAACGGACGCCCGCGGCGAGCAACTGATCGACGACCGCCGCATTGACGGGGTCGCGGAAATACGCCGCGACGTTCGCCGCGACCACGGGCCCCACATCCACGACCTCCAGCAGTTCCGCCTCGCCCGCCCGGCGCAGATTCTGAAGCGTGCCGAAATGGCGCGCGAGCGCCGCCGCGGTCGCCTCGCCCACATCGCGAATTCCCAGCGCGTTCAGAAACCTGGCGAAGGTCGTCGATTTGGCCGTCTCGATCGCCGCCAGCAGATTGCGCGCCGACTTCTCGCCCATGCGCGCGAGCTCCGACAAGGTCTCGAACCGCAACGCAAACACATCCGCGGGCGTGCGCACGAGCCCGGCGTCCACCAACTGTTCGATGAGCTTGTCGCCGAGACCCTGGATGTCCATTGCGCGGCGGGACGCGAAGTGTTTGATCTCCTCCTTGCGCTGGGCCGGGCAGCTGCGGCCGCCGCTGCAGCGTGCGGCGGCCTGATCCGCGTCTCGCACGACCGGCGAACCGCATACGGGACAGACCGCCGGCAGCGCGACCGGCTCAGCATGCGCCGGCCGCCGTTCCGGCACGACGCTGACGACCTCGGGGATCACGTCCCCGGCCCGGCGCACAACCACCGTGTCGCCGATGCGAACGTCCTTGCGCAACAATTCGTCGAAGTTGTGCAGCGTCGCGTTGCTGACGGTGACGCCCCCGACATGCACCGGCGCGAGACGGGCGACGGGCGTCAAGGCGCCGGTGCGGCCCACCTGGAATTCGACGCCGCGCACGGTCGTCAGCGCCTCTTCGGCCGGAAATTTGTGCGCGATGGCCCAGCGCGGCGCGCGCGAGACGGCGCCGAGCTCGCGCTGCATCGCTAGGTCGTCCACCTTGTACACGACGCCGTCGATTTGATAGGCAAGCCGGCGGCGCTCCTCGCCGATCCGGCGGAAATAGGCCAGGCACCCGTCGATCGATTCGACGGTCCGCACCTCCGGAGAGACATTGAAGCCCCAGCGCCGCAGCGCCGCGAGCAGCGCGCTCTGGCTGTCAGGGAGGTTTCCGTTCTCGACGTAGCCGACACCGTATACGAACATCTCGAGCGGACGCCGCGCGCTGACCCGCGGATCGAGCTGACGCAGGCTGCCGGCGGCCGCGTTGCGCGGATTGACGAAGGTCTTCTCACCGCGGGCGGCGGCCTCACGATTGAACCGCTCGAATCCGGCGGTCGGCATGAAGACCTCGCCGCGCACCTCGAGCACCCGCGGCACATCGGCCGCTCGCAGGCGCAACGGCAGCGACCGGATCGTCCGCAGATTTTGCGTGATGTCCTCGCCGGTCTCTCCGTCACCCCGGGTCGCGGCCCGTACGAACGCGCCGTCTTCGTAGGTCGCGCTGACCGCGAGCCCGTCGAGCTTGGGTTCGGCGGAATATCGCACGGCGCTGTGCCGCGGGAATCGCTCGCGCACGCGCCGGTCGAAGTCGAGCACCTCCTGATCGGAGAACGCGTTTTCCAGCGACAGCATCGGCACGCGATGGCGCACAGCGGCGAACGCGGCGGCCGGCGCGCCACCCACCCGACGGGTCGGTGAATCGGCGGCGGCGAGTTCGGGAAATCGCAGCTCCAATTCCTCGAGTTCCCGCATCCGCTGGTCGTACTCGGCGTCCGGCACCTCCGGATCGTCCAGCATGTAATAGCGCCGGTTGTAGCGTTCGATCAGCTCGCGCAATTCGGCGACACGCCGCCTGGCGTCATCGACCGTCGAATCGCCGCCCGCGTTCATCCGCCAAATTGGGCGACTTCGTCGCGCAGCGAGGCCGCACGCTGCGGCGACAGGGGAAGCCCCCTGCCGTCCTGGACCATTCCGGTCAGGCTCTCCGCCAAGCGGCGCGCGGTGGCAATCAAGGCCTCGTAAGTCTGCAGCGGTTCGAGCGGTCCGGGCAGCACCGCGAAGCAGGACAGGCCGCGGAATTCCTGGTCCGGCATCCGCTCCAAATCGAAGGTGCCCGGTTCGACGAGGCTCGCGACGCAGAAGAGGCTGCGCCCATCCGCATGATTGCGGTGAAAAACCTGGTAACGACCAAAGGCCAGCCCCTGCATTTCGAATGCATCGAGCAGTTTTTGACCGCTCCAACGGGCATCTCCCAGCGCAACGATGCGCAGGGTGATGATCTTCTGGCGTTCGCTCGCATTCGATTTCGGCGGCGGTTTCGCCAACGCGAACCGATCGCTATGATCGGTGCGCACGTCGGTCGGGGGTGCGGGCGCACGGGCAGTAGCAGGGTCGGGTGCGGGTGCGGGTGCGG
>JAJYAR010000280.1 GCA_021779435.1 bacterium | reverse complement strand
TGATGTTGCGTTGGATCTCGTTCGAGCCACCGTAGATCGAGATTTTCCGCCAGTTGAAATAGGTCGGCGCCGCGGTCGCGGCATAGTCCGGCCCGATTGGGGGTTCGTTCCAGCCCTCCTCGCGCTCCTCCCGATAAGCCGTGACATAGGGGCCCACGACGTCCATCAGCAATTCGGTCGTCGCCTGCTGGATTTCCGAGCCCTTGATCTTCAGGATCGAGGAGGCCGGATCCGGCTTTCCCTTGGCCAGCTTTCGCTCGTTCGCGACGACGCGCAGCTGTGTCAACTCCAGGGCCTTGAGCTCGACCTCGACGGCGGCGAGCTTTTCGCGGAAGCGCGCATCCTCGATGAGCGGCATATCGCCGACGAACTCCAGCGCCGCGAGCTGCTTGATGCGGCGGATGCGCTCCTTGGATGTCCCGACACGAGCGATGCCGGTGCGCTCATTGCCGAGCAGGAACTTCGCGTAATCCCAACCCTTGTTTTCCTGCCCGACGAGGTTCGAAACCGGGACGCGCACCTCGTCGAAGAACACCTCGTTGACCTCACGGCCGCCGTCGATGGTCTGGATCGGCCGTACGGTGATCCCGGGCGATTTCATGTCGATGAGCAGGAAGGAGATGCCCTCCTGCTTCTTTGCCGCCATGTCGGTCCGGACGAGGCAGAAGATCCAATCGGCATACTGCGCCAGCGTCGTCCAGGTCTTTTGGCCGTTGACGATATACTCATCGCCATCGCGCTTCGCCGTCGTGCGCAGCGACGCCAGATCAGACCCCGACCCAGGCTCGGAGAAACCTTGGCAGAACCAGATATCGAGATTGGCGATCTTCGGCAGGAACGCGCGCTTCTGCGCCTCGTTGCCGAAGGTGGCGATGACGGGACCGACCATGCTGACGTTGAACGGCAGCGGCGACGGCACCGATGCCAACTGCATCTCGTCCTGATAGAAATAGGTCTGGATCGGACTCCAATCCTGTCCGCCCCATTCGCGCGGCCAATGCGGTACCGCCCAGCCGCGCGCGTTCATGATGCGCTGGGACGTCACGATGTCCTCGCGTGAAAGGTGGCGGCCCTCCGCCACCTTGTCGCGGATCGCCTGCGGGATTTCGGTGCGGAAGAAGCGCCGCGCCTCCTCCCGGAAGGCGCGCTCCTCGGGTGTGAAGCTCAGATCCATGACGCGTGCTCCTCAGGCCATTTCCAGCAGTCCGGCAGCGCCCATGCCGCCGCCGATGCACATGGTGATGACCGCGCGCTTGGCGCCTCGCCGGCGCCCTTCGAACAGGGCATGCATGGACATGCGCGCTCCGCTCATCCCATAGGGATGGCCGATGGCGATCGAACCGCCGTCGACATTCAGGATCTCGTTGGGGATGCCGAGCCGATCGCGGCAATAGAGCACCTGGCACGCGAAGGCCTCGTTCAGCTCCCAGAGATCGATGTCGTCCATCTTGAGTCCCTGCCGCTCGAGCAGACGCGGGACGGCGAAGACCGGGCCGATGCCCATCTCATCCGGCTCGCAGCCGGCGACAGCGAGTCCGCGGAACACGCCGAGCGGTGTGAGACCGCGCCGCTCCGCCTCGCGATCGGACATCATCACCAGCGCCGCTGCGCCGTCCGAGAGTTGGCTGGCATTACCGGCGGTGATGAATTGATCCTCGCCGCGCACCGGCTTGAGCTTTGCCAGCCCCTCGAGCGTCGTATCCGGACGGTTGCACTCGTCGCGCCGCAAGGTCACCGTCTCGGTGCGGGTTTCGCCGGTGGCCTTGTCGGTGACCGATTTCGTCGTCGTCATCGGCACGATCTCGGCGTCGAGCCGCCCGGCCTGCTGCGCCGCCGCGATGCGAAGCTGGCTCTGCAGCCCGTATTCGTCCTGCGCCTCGCGCGAGACACCGTAGCGCTTGGCAACGATATCGGCCGTCTCGATCATGCTCAGATAGATTTCCGGCTTGTGCTCGAGCAGCCACTCATCGCGCGCATGGAAGCGGTTGGAACTCTCCTGCACCAGACTGATGGATTCCAGCCCGCCGGCAACGGCGACCGGTACGCCATCATTGACGATGCGCCCCGCCGCGATGGCCATCGCCTGGAGTCCGGAAGAACAGAAACGGTTGACGGTCATCGCCGAGACGCTGACAGGGATTCCAGCGCGCAATGCCGCCTGGCGCGCGATATTGCCGCCGGTCGCACCCTCCGGCATGGCGCAGCCGAGTACGACTTCCTCGACGGCGCCGGGCTCGATCCCAGCGCGTTGGACGGCATGGGCGATCACGTGCCCGCCCATTTCGGCCCCATGGGTGATGTTGAAGGCGCCGCGTCCGGCCTTGCCGATCGGCGTGCGTGCGGCGGCTACGATGACAGCCTGAACCATGCTCTGCTCTTCCCTGTGATCAGTTCTGGGCTACGGGCTCAGCCCGCTCGCGCTCTTCCTCGACAAGTTCCTTGCGCGACAATTTACCGACCGGGGTCTTCGGCAGCGCGGCACGGAACTCCAGCGCGGCCGGCATCTCGTGCCGGCCAAGGCGCTCGGCAAGAAACGCGCGCAGCTCTTCGAGGCTGAAGGCCGGGGCACCATCACGCAGCCGGATGAACGCCTTGGCCGCCTGCCCGCGATAGGGATCGCGGATGCCGATGACGATCACTTCCTCGACCGACGGATGCTCATAGATCGCCTGCTCGATCATCGTCGGATACACATTGAATCCACCCGAGATGATCATGTCCTTCTTGCGATCGACAAGATAGAAGAACCCGTTCTCGTCCATGTAGCCGACATCACCCGTGAGGAAGAACCCGCCGGCATAGGCGGTGGCGGTCTCCTCCGGCCGGCGCCAGTAGCCGCGCGTCACGTTCGGCCCACGAACACGGATCTCTCCCGTCTCGCCTGGCGGCAAAACGCGGTCAGGATCGTCGATGGCAACCACGTCCATCTCGATGCCGGGCAGCGGCACCCCCACCAGGCCCGGCGCATTGGCCTGGCCCGGCAGCAAGCTGGTGCCCGCCGGCGAGGTCTCGGTCATGCCCCAGCCGCCGGCGAGCCGGTGGCCGGTGAGACGCTCGAGTTGCTCGGCGACCTCCGTCGGCAGCGGCGCGCCCCCGGAACTCATCGCGCGCAGCGAGGACAGATCCCGTGTCTCGATCCCGGGATGGTTGTTGAGCGCGATCCACATCGTCGGCACGCCGGGAAAGATGGTGGCGCGCTTGAGCTCGATGTCGCGCAGCGTGGTCTCCACATCGAAGCGCTGGCGCAGCAGGATCTCGGTGCCCCGATGGATGCACAGCAACAGGATGGTGCTGAGGGCATAGATATGAAACAGCGGCAGCACGCAGATGACACGGTCGCTCGCATCGACCGTTCGTCCCGTGCCATCGTACCAAACTTGGTAGATGGAAACTGCACCAGTCAGATTCGCATGCGTCAGCATGGCGCCCTTGGGCAGGCCGGTGGTGCCGCCGGTATATTGCAGGACAGCCACATCCTCCTTGTCGATCACCGGCCAGCGCAGCACCGGCGCGGCCTCGCCCAGACGTGAGAAGGCCAGTGCGGCCGGCGGCAATGGCAAGCCGCCAAGATCCGACCCGAACTCCTCCAACTCCCCGACGACCAGATGGTCGATCGCACCCTCGGCCCGCAGGCGCTCGGCGTTTCCCAACAGGCTCGCGATATTGGCCGTCACCAGAATGCGCGCCTCGCTATCCTCGAGTTTGTAGCGGAGCGCGCGTACAGGATCGAGCGGGCTGAGATGCACCACGCGGCCACCAGCCCGCAGCACCGCGAAGAAGGCGATCGGATGAAACGGCGTGTTGGTCAGATAGAGCGCCACGGAAACACCAGGGCGCACGCCGAGGGCTGCCAATCCAGCAGCTGCGGCCCGGATACGCGCATCCAGCTCGCGATAGGACATGCGCCGGTCATTGAACTCCAGCGCCGGGCGGTCTCCGAAGCGCGCGACCGCGGCGTCGAACATCTCCGGCAGCGTGCTGGTGGCGATCGGCGCGCCCCAGTCGAGCGTCGGCGGGTAGGACTTCTCCCAGGCGAATGGTCGCCCGCTCATGTCCCCGCCTTTCCGGTGGCAAGCGAGGCGAAATCGCGCCCCTCCGCGACCAGCCGCTCCAGCAGCGGCGCCGGCCGCAGGCTGGCATCACCGCTGCGCTCGGCATAGACGGCGAGCCGATCGCGGATCACCCGCAGCCCGACGCTATCAGCGTACCACATCGGTCCACCGCGCCAAGCCGGCCAGCCATAGCCATAAATCCAGACAACATCGATGTCGCCCGGACGCATCGCGATGCCTTCGTCGAGGATGCGCGCGCCCTCGTTGATCATCGGATAGATCATGCGCTCGAGAATTTCCTCGCGCGAGATGGTCCGCCGAGCGATGCCCGCACGCACCGCGGCCTGAAGGATGATGCGCTCCACCTCGGGATACGGCGTCGGCGTGCGG
>JAJYAR010000279.1 GCA_021779435.1 bacterium | reverse complement strand
CCGGCCGTTCCTCGACGGCACGCTCCATCTCCGCGATCTGCTCCGCGCGCACAACGAGCACCACCTGCTGCTGACGCGCATCCCCGACCTGCTTCTCTTCGAGGCGTATGGCCGCTGGGAGCCGTGGTCGCAGCTGATCCTCAATGCCGCGCTGCACGCGCTGACCGGCGCGGGTCTTGTTGCGCTGTTGTGGCGTCCGCTGTCGACCGGCTCGCGCACCGCGCTCGTGCTGGGTGTCGGTGTCGTGTTCACGTCGATCTGCGGCTGGCAGAATGCGCTGCTCGGAATCCAGTCGCAGGTTTACTACTCGAACGTGCTCGCAGTGGCCGCCATCGCCGGGCTGATCCTGGGCCGGCCGTTGGGGCTGGCGTGGTGGGCCGGCTGGGTGGCGGCAGTCCTCGCTCTCTACGCGTTCGCGGGCGGCGTGTTTGCCGCCCTCTCGGTGCTCGCGATCACCGCCTTCAGCCTGCCGGCGGCACGACGCCTTCCGCGCACACTGCTGGCCTTCGCCGTCGTCGCGCTCATCCCGCTCGCCGCGTTCTTCCTCTTTCGCGAACCACCCGGCCAGCTGCCGCTGCACGCCCGGAACTTCGGTGAGTACTACGCGGTGATCGCCCGCTGTCTGGGCTGGCCGCACGTGACTTCACCGGTCGCGTGGATTCCACTTCAGCTGCCCGCCGTCTGGCTGGTTCTTTGGCGGGCGCGCCGTGGAAGATTCTCTCTGCATGACCGATGCGCGCTCGCCTTGGTCGCGTTCGCAGCCTTTCAGGCGTTCGCCGTGGCGCACAACCGGGGCGCGGGGCTGATCGACTACCGCCCCCTGTCGCGCTATCTCGACCCGCTGCTGCTCGGGGTGATCGGCCAGTGGTACTGCGCTCTCCGACTCACCGAACGGTTTGGGCGGCCGGCCCGCCTGCTGGCGATCGGCTGGGCTGGAATCGCCGCAATTGGGCTGCTGACACTGACGACGTTCAACCTCTCGGTGAACCTGCCGTTCAAGCGCGATCAGGACCGCGCCAGCCTCGCCCAGATTCGGGAGTACCTTGCCCATCCGGATCCGTCGATCTTCACTCGCGACCCGCTGCATCCCGGTCCGCATCCCGACCGCAAGGTCGTGGAACAGGTCCTCGCCGATCCGCGGCTCCGTCCGGTGCTGCCGGCCGTCTTTTTCACAGCCGAGCCTGAAACTGCACCCGGTCGCCTGCCATGGGTGATTGCCCACGGACGAACGCTTCTGGTGGCGTCGATCCCCCTGTTGCTCGCCGTCGTGCTCTGGCCCCGACGCCGCGCGGCTGCCATGGACGCCTGAGCGTCGTCGCACCGTCGCGGCGCGCCTCAGCGAGTGGGGCTCGCTCCTCGGAGCGGAGGGATTTCCACCGAGCCCGCCGGGGCCGGCTCACACCGGTTTCACCCGCCGATATCCGCGAAGACGTGCACGCCAGAGCGCAACGTTTCGCCACATCGCGAAGGCCCCACGGTACTTCATCCGCGCCAGCGCTGAGGCGCCAAAATGCTTCAGGTAAACGTCGCGGTTCGCATCGAAGATCGCCCGCGACATCGCGTTGTAGTCCTTCGCGACGCTGAGGCCTTTCAGGTGCGTGATGGCCACCGAACCGTCGTAAACGATCCGATACCCAGCCTTCGCCACCCGGATGCAGAGGTCGAGATCGTCGCCATACATGAAGAACCGTTCGTCGAACACCGCACCGTTCTCCGCTGCCGCATCGAAGACACTGCGTCGCCCAAGCATGAACGCACCGTTGATCGCACCGACTTCGTAGGTGCCGCCTTCCGGGAGGTGCGTCAGGTTGTAGCCCGCAAAGCGCGCATCATTCGGAAACCGTGACGCCAGCCCCGCCGCCCGGCAAAAGCCGTCCCAGAGCGTCGGAATCGAGCGGCGGCAAGCCAGGTCCATCGAGCCGTCCGCCTGGACGAGCTTCGGCGTGATCAGCCCGATCCGCTCGTCGTAGGCGAGCCGCGAGAGGCAATGCGCTAGCGCCGGTTCATTGCTGACGGTATCAGGGTTGAGGAACAGGACGTATTCGCCGCGTGACGCTGAATACCCGCGGTTGTTGGCGCGGCCGAAACCCAGGTTCTCCGGCGCAGCCAGGTAGTGCACGTGGGGAAACTCGCTCCGGATCAACTCACCCGCCCCGTCGCCGGGCGAGTTGTCCACGACGATCGTCTCGACGCTCCGCCCCATGAGCAGGACCGGCAGTGAGCCGAGGCACGCGCCGATCTCGTCCCGCGATTTGTACGCGACGATCACGATCGACAGCACTGGCGACTCCGGCGTGGACACGCCTCGACGCTGCGCAATGCTCCGATCGAACGCAATGTCCGCAGCACCTCTCGTCAGCATCATCGTCCCGTGCCGCAATCCCGGACCGCGGCTGCGTGATGCGCTCGGAAGCGTCTGGGGCCAGACGGACGCTTCGTTCGAAGTCATCGTCATCGACGGCGGCTCGACCGACGGCTCGCGCGAGTGGCTCGAAAGCAACCGCGACCGCATCGCCGTCCTCGTCTCGGAGCCGGACGGCGGGATCTACGACGCCATGAACAAGGCGATCGCGAGAGCGAGCGGCGAATGGCTGCTGTTCCTCGGCGCCGACGACCGGCTCGCCGGCGATTCCGTGCTGCATGCCGCCTCCGAGCGTTTGCTCACCAGCCCGACCGCCGGTGTCGTCGTCGGCGAAGCGATGTACGACGACGGACGCATCTATCGCCTGGCCGCCAGGCCCAACCCGGTTGCCAGGAATTTCGTCCACCACCAGGCATCGTTCTACCGGCGCAGGGTCTTCGCGGTCCACGGCTCCTTCGATACCACGCTGAACATCACCGCGGACTACGATCTCAACCTTCGGCTCTGGACGGCGGGCGTCCGGTTCGAACCCATGACGCTCCGCGTGGCGTTCTGTGGCACGCGCGGCGCGAGTGATTGCGGCGCGTGGAAAGTTTATCGCCAGGAAATCACCACGCGGCACCGGCACTTTCCGTCGTGGCGTTGCTGGCCGTGGGATGTCGCGTCCGTCGTTCGCTTCCTCCGCAAGCAACTCGTCACGCTCCGCGATCGGTGAACGCCGCTCGCGGCACGGCGCATCGCCATCCGCGGTCCTGCTGTCAGCCGGCCAGTCGTCGGAGCGCCGAGAGCACACGGCCGGAGTAGCGGCCGAGCCCGCAGCGAAGATTGAAGAACCGATCGCCCAGCCGGAGCCATGTGCCGCCAAACAGCGCTCTCAGTGGCAATGCGCGCCAGAACGTCCGACCAAGTCGCGCCGCGCGCCGGGGAAAATCAACCTCCGGGGCGATCCTGCGCAGCTCGGCACGTGCCGACTGCAGCGCCCGCCAGTAAGGCGTGTACAAGGCGTCGCGCCACGCTTGCGGCATCACGCCGTAGTCGAGCTGGCCGGACTGCCACCAACGCCCTTCGCCAGTCGGCCGGAACCGAGCGAAGTGAAACACCACAACCGGCTTTCCATCGACGCGCGGTGGCTCACCTGGCTCGAGCGCGCACTGCGACCAGTTCCACGGCGCGAGATTCACTCCGGGATGCTCCAGCACCAGCAGCGCGCCCCCAAGCCGGCCAGGCCATGCGTCCAAATACTTCTGATCGGCGTACCTTCCCTCCTCGATCCGATCGAAACACCACGCGATGCACTGCGCACGCCACCCGCGAAGGCAGGTCAGGCCCGCCTCGTCGTTGCGAAACGACAGCACGCCGACGTTGTAGCGGCCGTGCTTCTCGTAATGCCGCTGCCAGGCTGAGAACCGGTGCGGCGTGATGAGCACGCTCGCTCCCGCCTCGTCCATCGCCTGGAAGATCGATGCCGGGCTCGAAAAGAAGAACAGGTCGGCATCGAGGTACGTGATCCGACCGATCTCCGGGTGGTGCTCCAGCAGCCAGAGCGGCCAGCACGGCGAGAGCGTGAACATGTACTCCGTCCGTGACCGGTCCGCCTTCGCCTTTGCCAGCTCCGCATACCCGTTCTCCAAGTCGCCAAGCTTCACCACGCGAAGGTTCGGATCTCCCAGCCTGTTCAGCGCCTCCGTGACCGTCTCGTCGAGCGCCAGCACCCAGAGAGCCGCGTCGGGATCATGCCGCGCCAGCGAGCGCCAGAGCGCGAGTCCCTGGATGAGAAAGCCGCTGTCGAAATACGTGCAGGCGTGATTCACGAGCGGCGTTCCGGTTTCCTGGCGAGGACCACGTTATCGAGGTACAGATCCGGGTTCCCCGGTAGCACGCATGCAAGCACGCCACCCGCCACCGTGGTCGGAGCGATCAGCGCGAGCTGCGCCACGGCGTTCAGCACGCGGCTGCGCGAGCGCGTGACCTTGAACAGCCAGCCTGCGGCGAGCTGCGCAATCACCCGGGCGTCCGCCACGCTCTTCCGATGCTCGACCACCTCGAACCCGCACCGCCCCAGCCGGTCGCAAACCCCGAACGA
>JAJYAR010000278.1 GCA_021779435.1 bacterium | reverse complement strand
GACGTTCGCCAGCAGGTGCGGCCAGTTCTTCATGTGCTCGAACATTTCCACCGACACCACCCGATCGTACGCGCCCGCCTCCGCGTCGAAGTCGTTCATGTCGCGGGTCACGATCGTGACGTTGCGCAGCCCGCGCCTCTCCGCCTCGGCGTCGATGTACGCCTTCTGCGTGCGCGAGTGCGAAACTCCCGTGATCCGCGAGCCCGGATACCGCTCCGCCAGCCACAGCGAGAGCGAGCCCCAGCCGCAGCCCAGCTCGAGCACGTCCTGGCCGTCCAGCAGCCGGGCCCGGCCCGCGTAGAGCTCCAGCATCGCCTCCTCGCCCTCCACAAGCCCCTCGTCCCCGCGCGCAAACCAGCAGCACGAATACTTCATCCGGGGCCCGAGCACGCGCTGGAAGAACTCCGTCGGCACCTCGTAGTGCTGGCTCCGCGACTCGCGCGTGTTGATCGCGATCGGCAGCGCGCGCAGGCCCTCCGCAAACGCCGCCAGCCGCCGCCACCGCGCCTCATCCGACTCCGGCGCCTCCTCGCGCAGGCGCTGGGCGAGCAGGCGGCGGATGCCGAAACGCACGACGGGATCGGGAAGCAGGTTTCGTTCAAGAAGCGTGTCGATCATGGTTGAAAAGTGTCACTTGCCGCGTCCGGTCGCGTTCCGTCGCGGAAACCAGGGGACGAACGCGCTCGTGCGCCTCTGGTAGTCCCGATAGGCTCCGCCCTTCGAGCGGAGCAGCTGCTCCTCGGTGTACCGAATGCCCGTCACCCGCGTGAGAAACACGAACATCAGGACCGGACACCCGAGTGCGAGCCAGCCATGCGGCGCCGGGAGCGCCATCAGCGCAAAGCCGACCCACACGAGCCATTCGAAGAAGTAGTTGGGATGCCGGCTGAGCCTCCAAAGTCCGCGCTCGCAGACCCGGCCCGCATTCGCGCCCCCGCGCTTGAAGGTGGCAAGCTGCGCGTCCGCCACAGTCTCGCCCGCCAGCGCCACCAGCCACACCACCACGCCGGCCACCCGTACCGCGGACATGCCCGGCGCCGGATCCGACGCCACCAGCGCGAACGGCAGCGACAGCGCGACCAACAGCACGCCCTGAAACCCGAAGAATGCACCCATCCTCAGGTCGAGCGCCCCCGCCCACTCGCGCCGAAGCTCCCGATAGCGTCCATCCTCGACGTGAAGGTGCCCAATCACGCGCTTCGCCAGATATCCACCGAGACGCAGGCTCCACAGTCCGCCCGTCACCGCCGCCAGCAGCCGTTCCACCGCAGCCCCGGACCCGCACAGTGCGTAGAATATCGCGACCGGCGCGAAGCCGCCCGCCCAGGCGACGTCCACTATGCCGAAATTTCCAATCCGCCTGGCCACCCGGAACAACCCGAGGAACAGCGGAAGCGCCGCCGCCAGCGCCATGGTCATCAAGGTCATCGTCGCCATGCGAAGTTCCTCCCCGCCGGGTCAAAAGATTGCCGCCCCGGCAGCCACCAGTCCGAACACCGCGAGCAGTCCCGCGGGAACCCACGCGCTCACCGGACGTCCGCGGAGCAGCACCGCCGGGGCTTCCGCATCCGTCGGCACCCGGAACAGCACCGCCAGCGCGTACGCCGCCATCGCCATGTTTCCCATCAGCACGATCGCCACAAACCACAGCAGCCGCGCAGCCCACGACTGCTCCTTGTAGAACAGCCAGACGTAGAACGTGAAGAAAGCCCAATACGTGTCGAACAGCGTCGCGATGAACCACGGGTGAGCGCCCACCGACGCCGGGATCGCCCACAGCGCCACCTGCGATCCGGCCCAGCTCGTGACCGCCACCATTGTGACGAACACCGCGACGAAGAAGGTGCGAAGCGCGACAATCATGGCGACGCCCTCAGGCAAAACTGAGGTTGTTGGGACGCGTGTGCACGGTCTGCACCACGTTGATGTTGCGCAGCGCAAACGCCGCCTCGCAGTAGCCGAGGTAGTATGTCCACTTGCGCACGAAGCGCTCGTCGAAGCCGAGCGCGCGCACCTCCGGCAGGCGCCGGTTGAACTGCTCCCGCCAGGCCGCGAGCGTGCGGGCATAGTCCTGGCCCAGATCCTCCAGGTCGTTCAGCACGAAGCCGCCGTGCCTCGCGAGGAGCGAGTTGAGCCGGTTGACCGAGAGCAGGAGCGAGCCCGGAAAGACGTGTTTCTGGATGAAGTCGACGCCGCGCCTGAGCTGTTCGTATCGGGAATCCGGACACGTTATGAACTGCAGCGCCATCAAGCCGCCGGGCTTGAGCACTCGAGCCGCCATGCGGCACCACGCGTCGAGGTACCGGTGCCCCACGGCCTCGAGCATCTCAATCGACACGAGCTTGTCGAAGCGTTCGACGGGCCCGAGGTCGCGATAGTCCTGAAGCCGCACCTCGATCCGGTCGCCCAGCCCCGCCTCCTCCACCCGCCGCCGCGCGAGCTGCGCCTGTTCCTCCGAGATGGTCAGGCTGGTCACCCGACAGCCGTGCTCGCGCGCCGCATGCAGGCTCCAGCCGCCCCAGCCCGTGCCGATTTCCAGGACGTGGTCGCCCGGCTCGAGCCTGAGCTTGCGGCAAAGCGCCTCGTTCTTCGCCCGCTGCGCTTCCTCAAGCGACAGGCCAGGCCGCTCCCAGCGAGCCGAGGAATACATCATCGAGGGATCCAGCCACAGTCCGAAGAACTCGTTCGAGAGGTCGTAGTGCTCCCGGATGTTGCGCGCCGCGATCGCCCGGGAATTGGGCCGCAGGAGGTGACCGATCCGGTTCGCCACGCGCATCAGGTTCAGGCCCGCCGCGCGGACCCGCGCCCCCGACAACGTCGGCGCGTCATCGAGGTTCAGGAGGAACCACGCGATCACCGCCGCCACGTTCGGCGTCTCCCAATCGCCGTCCATGTACGACTCCGCGAATCCGATGTCGCCATACAGCGCGCACTTTTCGAAGAAGACCGCGCGGCGCACGCCGATCGCCGCCCACTCGGGAATCGCCAGCGCCGCCGGCGCCTTCGCACGCTCGTGCCAATGCACGTCCCTGCGCCCGCCCAGCATGCGCACGGAGCCGTCGGGCAGTCCGAGTTCCAGCCGGCCCGCCGGCATGCGCCCGAGCGCCCGGAGAACCTGCTTCGCGTAAAAACCGCCGGCGGCCGTAGCGCCGGCCTCGGAAAAGGAGTCAGAGCGGGAGATCGTGTTCATGCGTGGAATCGGGTTGCAATGGAGGGATGCGGGCGACGCAGCCCGCGCTGCAGCTCCGGGTTCGATGCCTTGGAAATGTGAGGCACGCGCTTCAGCCACAGGCGCAGCGCCTGCCAGTGGATCAGGGCGATCACCCGCGCCGTGAGCAGCGGGTACCGGAACAGACTGCCCGCGAGCGCACGCCCGGTCAGCGGTCGCGCCTCGCCAGTGAGCGTCGAGTGCAGCGTGCGCCGCCCGCCGTCGAAGTCGTCGATCTTCACTGCGAGCGTGCGCCCCGGCTCCCGCACCTGGAAGTCGAACTCCACGTCGAGCCCCGAAAACGGCGACACGTAGAAATGCTTCGGCAGCCGCGCCCCGAACACCGGCACGCCCGCGCCTCCGGAGATCTCCGGAAGAAAGTACGCCTTCATCTCGCGATAGGTGTTCGTCACCTCCGCGATCGAACACCGCCGCCCGCCCACGGCATCGCTGCAGAGGTAGAACGTCACCGGGTTGAATGCGTAGCCAAACATCCGGGGCAGGGTGACCAGCGTCACCCGCGCCCCGTCCCCAAGATCGACGCCGCGCGCCGCGCAAAACGCGAGCACACGCTCCTTGAGCGTGACGCCCGCCCTCGCGGGCACGCCGGCCGGAGGCTCCGCGCCATTGTGCACCGGCTCTCCCGTGGGCAGGTAGTCCGACTCGCGGATCGAGAAGACATTGGACGCGTTGACCGAAAAGAGCGGAAGCCGGCGCCCGAGCGCGCCAAGTTCATCCAGGTCAATCGCCAGGTAGAACACGCGATAGCAGAACCGATGCCGCTTCGGCAGCAGGCGCTCATGCAGTACGCGGCAGGCATACAGGCGCGAGCCGCCGGTGGCCGGAAATTCACGATCCCGCCTCATGCCGCCCTCCCCTTCCATGGATCCCGCCCGAGCAGGAGCTCGGCCACGCGAACCGCGGAAAACAGGCCGTCTTCGTGAAATCCATACCGCTGCCAGGCGCCCGCAAAATACGTCTCAGTCCCGCCGCGCGCACCCGAATTCAGCGCAGGCAGCGCCTCCTGCGCCTCCACCGCCGCCCCGTCGAAGAGCGGGTGTTCGTACGACAGGGTCCTCAGGATCCGCGACGGCTCGACCAGGTGGCCTCCGTTGATCGAGACAAAGTAGTTGGTCCGCTGCGACACGCCCTGCAGGCGGTTCATCCAGTAGTGGGTCGACGTCGCCAGCCGGGTCGAGTCCGCCGCCCTGCCGCCGCCCAGCCGGGCCGCTTCGGAGTCGAGC
>JAJYAR010000277.1 GCA_021779435.1 bacterium | reverse complement strand
GGGTTGCGCCGTGCGGACGAAGACCGGCTCGTGCACCGACTCGCCGTAATAGATTTCCGGGCGTGTTAACTTGAGCCCGCTCACGCTCACCACCGGGGGAGCGTCCTTGATGAACAACACCGGGGAACCGTCGGGCGCGATGCTCTTGGCTTCGGCCATCACGAGGCCGTAGCCGTGCGTGTAGATGAACGCCGGGTTGATCCATTGGTTGGCGGCTTCGCCAAGGGCGCCGACGTCGATTTCGCGCGGCGTCAGAAGCACCTGGCGCAGTTGGCCGTCGAGCGTGTAGCGGTCCGCATCGATGGACGTGTAGACGTAGGGCCGCAAGGGCTGCAACTGTGTCACGGCGGCGTGAAAGGCCCGCCAGTCCCAGAGACGGACGTTGTCGAGCAGCGGCTTATTCGCAGCCAGGTCGATCTTGGCCTCGGTGCGGGCGTCGAACGTCACGTCCTTCGCCTTCCGGTTCAAGCCGAAGGCTGTCCGGGTCGCGTCGATGTGCCGCTGAATGTAGGGGCGTTCGATCGACACCTCGCTCGGCTTCACATAAGTCTGCGAAACAATGCCCGGCACCACGGCGCGCAGCAGTAATGCCGCGGGAAACAGCAGCAGCCAACGGAAACGGCCCATCAGCAGGCCCGCCGCGCCGATCAGGCAGGTTGCCGCCAGCACCCAGAGCAGCGGCAGAACCACATTTGAGTCCACGTAGTCCATGCCGGTGAGGAAAGCATGGGTGGACAGCAGGAGCCCGTAGCGGTCGAGCGAATAGCGGATTGCCAGAAAGACCAGATAAGCCGCGCCGCAGCTACGCAGGAATCGGGAGGAGAGCGCGTCCGCCCAATGTATGCTCGACAGGTCGATCACCCCGCCGCGCCACATTAACGGCAGTGATGAACCCAGGCGCCACAAGCGCGATGTCAGCCAGTAGATGAGCGCCGACAGCAGAGCAACGCCCTCGGCGAGCGTGAGCGCCATCGAATAGAAGGGCAGCTCAAACAGGTAAAAGGCCAACGGATTGCCGAACGCCGGGTCCTTCCATTCGGCGGCTCCGCCGGCGAGGCCGCGGCCGCCGAAGTATCGCACGGCGGTCCAGGAGTCCATCGTCGCAAGCGCCGTGATTGCGGCCACGGCCAGCAGGGCCACGGAGATAATTTTGGCGTAAAGCGGATGCCGGCCCATGCGATCTCCGGCCGACTTCATCCCGGCCATGTGGGCGGCGAAAAAGGCGATGTAGGCGACGATCGTCGCGACAACGATGGGGACGGTCCCGTAGATCAGGGTGTTGAACCAGGTGGAGATCTGACCCATCTCGCGCCACCACTCGAAGTCGATCAGGTATCCGGCGGCGGTTCGGGCAAAAATCGCCGCCAGGATCACCAAGGCCACCAGAAGAGGCAGCAGGCGCCGGCGTTTGTGAGCGGTCGCGATTTGTGGGAAGGGCAAGGGGATGTCCTTCTGAAGTCTACTCTAGTTCAGACGCCAGACGACGGCGCCGTCCACGATCGCCGCCACCGGGCCGCCGGTGAACTCGTGCCCGTGGAACGGCGTGTTGCGGCTTTTCGACAGAGAGCGGTTGACGTCGTAAGTCCAGCGCCTGTCCGTGTCGAATATGGTCACGTCGCCGGGCGAGCCGGGACGCAGGGCGCCACGATCCAGGTTTAGAATCCGCGCCGGTCCGGTTGTGAACAACGCCACCATGCGCGCCAGGCTGATGCGGCCGGAGTGAACCAGTTTTTCGAGCGCGAGGCCAAGCGCCGTCTCCAGGCCCAGGATGCCGAAGGGACACTGCTCGAACTCCTGCATTTTCTCGCTGCCCGGATGCGGCGCATGGTCGGTGGCGATCGAGTCTACCGTGCCCGAAACAATTCCGTCCACAAGTGTTTCGATGTCCCGGCGCCCACGGAGGGGCGGCTTCATTTTGAAGTTGCTGTCGTAAGGAAGCATGTCGGCGTCGCAGAGCGCGAAGTGATGGGGCGTGGCTTCGCAGGTCACCGACAGGCCCAGGCTCTTGGCGAATTTCACCATTTCCACCGAGCGCCAGGACGAGATGTGCGCGACATGGAACCGCGCCCCGGTCAGTTCCGCCAGCAAAATGTCCCTGGCGACCATGACGTCTTCCGATGCCGCCGGAATGCCTCGCAATCCGAGGCGCACGCTCTGAACACCCTCGTTCATGTCGCCGCCG
Source organism: bacterium (assembly GCA_021779435.1). Next base: position 2,274 of record JAJYAR010000277.1, on the reverse strand, counting down.
GCGCTGAGGTTCAGGTCCTCGCAGTGTTCGATGACGGGCAATCCGACTGCTGCCGCGGTTTCCATGGCGCGGCGCATCAAGCGGGCATTCATCACCGGCTTGCCGTCATCGGAGATGGCCACGGCGCCGGCCTCGCGCATGGAGCCGATCGAGGCAAGCTCTTCGCCCATGCTGCCCTTGGTGATGGCGCCGATGGGAAACACATTCACCTTGGCGAGCCGCCGGGCCTGTCCTGTGATGTAGCGCGTTACGGTGGCGTTGTCGTTCACGGGCGCGGTGTTCGGCATCGGGCAGATGGAGGTGAAGCCGCCGGCAGCGGCGGCGCGCGAGCCTGTTTCAATCGTCTCTGCGTGCTCGAACCCCGGCTCGCGCAGATGGACGTGCATGTCGATAAAGCCGGGCGCCACGATGCAGCCTCGCGCGTCGAACTGCCCGGCCCCGGACGCATCCAGGTCCTTTCCGACGGCCGCGATTTTCCCGTCTTCGATGGCGACGTCAGCGTCGCCGTCCCATCCCGACGCCGGGTCGATCACCCGGCCACCTCGCACGATGAGCCTTGCCATCGTCTAGCTCCTCTCCAGTTCACACCGCGCACAACGCAGCGGGGCGCGGCGTTTCCTGGTCAAATCGAGCGCGCCTCGCGCTGTGCGCTCAAAATCCTTTCGAGTACGGCCATGCGCACGGCGATGCCGTTTTCCACCTGGTTCAGAATCGCGGAACGCTGGGAATCGGCGACCTCGGAGGATATTTCCCTGCCGCGATTGATCGGCCCCGGATGCATCACGATCGCGTGCGGCTTGGCCAGTTCCAGATGCTCGAGGCGGAGGCCATAAAACTGGAAGTACTCTCCGGCCGGAAACGCGGGTTCATGCTGCCGCTCGAGCTGCACCCGCAGCATCATGATGACATCGGCGTCGCGAATCGCATCGCGGATGCCGTGGGCGATTTCGACTCCCGGAGCGAGCGCCGTCAACTCCGGCGGCACCAGCGGCGCCGGGCCGCAGAGCACGATACTCGCGCCGAACTTCGACAGCAGGTATACATTCGAGCGCGCGACCCGGCTGTGGGAAATATCTCCGATGATCGCCACGCGCAGCCCTTCCAGCATCATGCCGCGGTCGAGGATCGTGCGCGCGTCGAGCAGCGCCTGCGTCGGATGCTCGTGCGTGCCGTCGCCGGCGTTCACGATCGGGGTTTCGGTGAGATGGCGGGCCAGGAAGTGCGGCGCCCCGGATGCCGCGTGCCGCATCACGATTGCGTCCGGCCGCATCGCGTTTAGCGTGTTCAACGTGTCCACCAGCGACTCGCCCTTCGACACGCTCGACGCCGAGGCGGTGATCGAAACGGCTTCGGCGCCCAGACGCCGGGCGGCGATTTCGAAGCTTGTGCGCGTCCGGGTGGAGGCCTCGAAGAACAGGTTCACGACCATCCGGTCTCGCAGAATGTCTTTATGGTTGTCGCGCGCCTGAAAGGCACGGGAGCGATCGAGAATGGCTTCGATCTCGCTCCGGTCCAGTGATTCGATGCCGAGGAGACCTTTCATCGTCGAGCCCCGCTAGTCGACCCGCTCCGCCAGCATCACCCGCTCAGTCTGGTCGATCTGGTGGAATTTCACCTCGACGATCTCGCGGTCGCTGGTCTGCACCATTCTTCCCACGTAGCGCGCCTCGATCGGCAATTCGCGATGGCCGCGGTCGATTAGAACCAGAAGCTGCACGCGCGCCGGCCGCCCGAGTTCGAACAGCGCATCGAGCGCCGCGCGCACCGTCCGGCCGGTGTAGAGGACGTCGTCCATCAGCACGACGTCCTTGCCGGTGACGGGGAAATTGATCTCGGTTGCGTTGTGGACCGGTTTTTCCGATACCGTCGACAGGTCGTCGCGGTAGAGGTTGATGTCGAGGATGCCGACCGGAATCTCAAGCTTCTCGAGATCCCGGATTTTGGCGGCCAGACGCATCGCCAGGGGCACGCCGCGCCGCCGGATTCCGACGAACGCCAGCTTGTTCAGGTCCTGCGTTTTTTCCAGAATCTCGTGCGCCAGCCGGACCAGCGTCCGGTCGATCTCCGAGGAACTCATCAATTGGGCTTTTTCGCGCGTTTGCGGCATATCGGCGCCAAACGCTCAAGCGTAACACAGCAGATCGGCTCTACATTGACACGGCGCACAGCGGAGCCGCGCGGCTTGCGCCGCTCGCGGCCCTGTGGGTTTTTCTTCGCCTCGCGCACAACGGAGCCGCGCGGATTGCGCCGCTCGCGGCCCTGTGGGTTTTTCTT
>JAJYAR010000276.1 GCA_021779435.1 bacterium | reverse complement strand
CCTGCGCCGCATCGATTGATAGACGCTGCGCCACAGATCCTGCAGAAAATGATCCGCACCAATCCATAGTTACGTTCCAAACAGAACGAAGCACTACACCAGCAGGGCATCGTGCCCTCCGAAATCCCTCTACCGCGCACGCTCCTAGGCTGCCGACCGCGCCGCCGTCAACCGTTTGGCCAGTTCGAGAAAGCGCGCGTCCCCACCCCAGTCCTCGAGATCGACCGGCAGCTTGCGCCGCCAGTTCGGCACCTCGTCGACCGTGCCGGGGAGATTCGCCTGTTCGCGGCAGCCCAACACGTCCTCGGCCTGGACGACCTGCATGCGCGCGGGTGCGCGCGCGAGATACTCCTGGATCGCCATCGCCAGCTCCGGCGTCATGTGTTCCGGCGCCAACGGCTCGGGCGAGGCACCCTCGGGCAAGAGCCCCTCGCGCTGCAGCGCCCACAACAACTGCTTGCGCTCTTCCTTGCGCGCCGCGAAGAGCCGCTCGCGCATGTCGTCGCTCGGGAAGAGGTCCAGTTGTGCGCGGATCTGGAGATCGACGTCGTCCCAGAAGCCCGCCAAGGTGGCAAGGTCGTGCGTCGTCGCGGTGACCAGCGCATCGGCGGGAAACTCCGCCGGCGAAACGTAGATGTCGCCGTAGGCATCGGTGTGGCGCCGCGAGAAATACAAAACGCGATACGACAGGATGCCCTTGCGCGCCATGCCTTCCCGCACCTCGTCGGGAACCGTCCCCAGATCCTCGCCGATGACCATGCAACCGCTGCGGCGGCTCTCGAGCGCGACGATGCCCAGCAGGTCCTCGAACGGATACGCGACGTATCCGCCCGCCTCGGGAGTGCCGCCGCGCGGCACCCAGAAAAGCCGCGCAAGTCCCATGACGTGATCGATGCGCAGCGCGCCGGCGCGGCGCATGTTCGCGCGCAGCACGGCGATGAACGGCGCGTACCCCCGCTCGCGCATGGCATCCGGCAGCATCGGCGGCAAGCCCCAGTCCTGCCCGCGCAGATTGAAGTCGTCGGGCGGACAACCGGCCGATGCTTCGCAGGCGTAGAGATCGCGCTCCGCCCACACGTCGGCACCGCCGAGATCGACGGACACCGCAAGATCGCAGTACAGGCCGACGCCCATGCCGAATTCCCGCGCCAGATCCTGGACGCGGCCGATCTGGATGTCGGCGAGCCACTGGAGATACTCGAAAAACTCGACCCGTTCGGCGTGGTCCTGCGCGAACTCGATCACCGCCCGCGAGCCCGGATCGCGATACGCCTCCGGCCACTGCGTCCAGCCGGACGTATTGGCGTCCAGGAGGCGGAAGTGTTCCTGCAGGGTTTCATACAAGGCATAGCGGCGCAGGGCGAGTCCGCCGGCGCGCTGGAATTCGCGGAAGGCGGCGCCGCGGGGAGAGCTTGCGGTGCCGCCCCCCGCCCCTTCGCCGTCCGCGACAAGCGCCGCAGGAGGATGGACGCCGTCGCCGCTGCCGTCGCCGTGCCGCCGCGGCGCGCGCGGAGACGAGGACAGATGCTTGCGGCGGAAATGGTCGTACAGTTTCCCGAGCACCGGCAGCTTCGCCGCCGCGACGCCGATGTAATCCACGAGTTCGGCCGCGCGCAATTCCGCAAGCCGCTTCTGGAACGCCTGCGAGGCGACGTGGCGGCGCACCGCCGCCGACTCGGAGAAATCCGCCACCGCCTCGACATCGAGGTAGAACACGTCGAGAAACCGCCGCGATGACGGCGAATACGGGCTCGCGTGCGCCGGATTGTCGGGATGCAGGGCATGCAGGGGATTCAAGCCCACGAAGCCCGCCCCGTGCCGCGATGCCAGCCGCACGAGATTCTCGAGATCGGTGAAGTCCCCCATCCCCCAGTTGCGCCGTGAACGCAGTGCATAGAGCTGCACCGCCCATCCCCAGACGCGCCCACCATCCTGGACGACGGGCGGAAGATGGCAGCGGGCGGGGGCGATCACCAGCTGCATGCTGCATCGCTTGGACTCGCCGCAGTAGACCGTCACGCGATGGTATCCGGGGGGCAGCACGGGAAGATCGATGCGCGGTCCCGCACCATCCCCGGCGGACCGGCAGGTGCCGACGTGCGTGCGCTCGCACTCTTCCTGCAGTTCCCAGTGCCAGGTCTCGGCGCCATCCGTTGCACCACCCGGTGCGTAACCCGGTGCGGCGACCGGTACGCTTGCCGGCTGCGCGTCTTCCCCGAGCACCAGAACGGGCGGCAGCGGCATGGCCTCCTCCGGTTCACCCTGGCCCCGGGCCCCTGCCAGCAGGGCGGCCTGCGCCGCCCCGGGCTGATCCACCGTCACCCCCATGGCATGCAGCAGGGCGCGCAGCCCCGATTCCGGAACCTCCCGGCGCGTGCCCCAGATGTCGTAGTAGAAAAGAGCGATCCCGCGCTGTTCGCACAGCGCTGCGAGCGCCGCGCGCTCCGCCCCCGGACCTGTCATGCCCTCCTCCGGCACAAACGCCGGACCCTGCGCCGCAACAGTGATCAATCGCCCTCCACAACGTAGGAAAACCGGTCTCGAAATGCTCCCGGGTCCATTGCGCACTGCCCGGCCAGTGCGGCCAGGCGTGCCGAATCGGAAAAGTCCTGCCGCTCCAGCCGGGTCATGTACTGGCGCGCGACGGTGTATCGCAGCGAAGCCATGTCCACCGTGCGCACGCGGGTGCGCCCCGTTGCCGGATCGATCATGGTCGAAAACGAAATCGGGACAAAGCGGCCTTCCTGTACGGAAACCATTGCCCCCGAACCGCCGTCGAGCAGAAACTGCGCGGCGCAATAGCCCAGGTCGCGCGTGTATTCGACATCGAACGGAATCGGATCGGCGCAGCGCAGTTCGTAGCCGATGTCCTTGGAGACGATGCCCGTCGGGATGCCCAGCGCGCGCAGGCGCTCTTCCACCACCTTGCGCACGCCGCGGCCGAGATCGATCTCCGCCAGGCGGATATGACCGTGCTCATCGTGTTCCACCGGGCCGAGGCGATGGAGTTCGCCTTCCGGAATGGATTCGGCAACGCCCTCGGCGAGCACCGCAAGACCATGGCGCCCGCCCTGCACGCGGCGCTTGATGATCGCGCCGACGAGGGTGTCGGCGATGCGGTCGAGGCTGCCCTTGCCGGCGGCGAACTCTTCGGGGATCAGGGTCAGCGCCGCGCCCGCCGCCTTCCCGATGCTCAGCGCGAGCGAACCGGCTTTGCGGCCCATCGCGATGACGACGTACCAGCGGCCGGTGGTGCGCGCGTCGGTCATCAGGTTGCGAACGAGTTCGACGCCGAGATGGCGCGCGGTCTGAAAGCCGAATGTGCTGATGTGCGGCGGGAGGTCCAGATCGTCGTCGATGGTCTTGGGCACGTGCGCGACCCGCAACTGCGCACCGGCGCGCTCGGCCACCTTCATCGCCGAAAAAGCCGTGTCGTCGCCGCCGATGGTGATGAGCCGGTTGACGCCCAGGCCGGCCAGCGTCCGCACCACCCGTTCGAGGTCTTCAGGGCGCTTGGTCGGGTTGGCACGCGAGGTCCCCAGAACCGCTCCGCCCTCGACGTGAATGCCGCGGACCTCGGCCCCCGACAGGGCGAACACGCCTTCGCTCCGCCCCTGCATGAGTTCGGAGAAGCCGTTGCGCACGCCGAGCACGGCCCCGCCGGCATGCTGGATCCGCAGAACCGCGGCGGCGATGACGCTATTGATCCCCGGCGCGGGCCCGCCGCCGACGAGAATTGCGAACTTTCCGGGGTCTGCTGCCATTCCGTGCCTCCGTGTCCGATTATTGCCCGACCGCCAACCGGATCCCCGTCCCCTCCCCGGAAATGCGGGAGGGGAATCGACCCGTTCAATCGTCCGGTTTGAGGAAGACCGCCGCCAAAGGCGGCAACATCAGTTCGACGCTGTCGGGCTGCCCATGCAGAGGAACCCCCCGCGTGTTGACCCACCCCATATTTCCCAGACCGCTGCCGCCGTAGGTCTGCGCGTCGCTGTTGAGCAATTCGCGCCAGCGCCCGCTGCGGGGAACGCCGACGCGGTGCGCGTGCCGCGGCACCGGCGTGAGGTTGCAGACCACGAGCAGGAGCGCACCGTCGCGCCCGCGGCGGAGGAACGCCAGCCAGCTCGTCTCGGAATCGTCGCAGGAAACCCACTGGAACCCGTTGGCATCGAAATCGACCTGATGCAGGGCCGGTTCGCTGCGCAGCAGGCGGTTGCAGTCGCGCACCCAGCGCTGCACGCCGGCATGCTCGCCGTACTGCAGCAGGTGCCAGGCCAGGCTCTCCTCGTGCGACCACTCGCTCGTCTGGCCGAATTCGCCGCCCATGAAGAGCAGCTTCTTTCCCGGATGTCCGCACAGGTAGCCGAACAGCAGCCGCAAATTGGCAAAGCGCTGCCACGCGTCGCCCGGCATCCGGCCGATCAGCGAACCCTTGCCGTGCACCACTTCGTCGTGGGACAGCGGCAG
>JAJYAR010000275.1 GCA_021779435.1 bacterium | reverse complement strand
GTAGGTTGCGCGCTCGCCGCGCAACGTTGCGAGCAAGCTCGCAACCTACACGCAGCCGAATTCGCGCCGCGAGCGAAGGACTCACTCGCCCGCACGCAGCAGTGGGCAGCCTGCGAACATGCCTCTGCCCAGAATGACCTCTCAGCCGTAGGTTGCGCGCTCGCCGCGCAACGTTGCGAGCAAGCTCGCAACCTACACGCAGCCGAATTTGCACCGCGAGCGAGGGACCCACTCGCCCGCGCAACTCAGCCGTCCGCCTTCACTCCAGCCGCTTGACGCGCAGGTAATCGAAGTCGGCGTTCTGACTCAACCGTGCTGCGCCGCGCACCGCAAACACGCCGAAGGTCGCTCCGGTCCAGACGTTCCCTCCGCGGTTCGGAAAGCGCGGATCCGGCGGGCGGACAGCCGCGGTCGGAGCCTTGTAGCGGCCCACCCAGCCAAGATCGGGATCCCCACGTTCACCTCCGCGCAGGTGATGCGCGCTGGCTCCAAAGTAGATGCTCTCACCCAACTTCCTCCAGGCTTGTCCGTCCGGGCCGTAAAAGAACGTCGCGCGCTCGTTTCCATCGACCACCACCTTGAGATGCACCGTTCGCCCAAACGAGTTTGCCGCAGTCCACAGTTCCGAACACCGGCCATCGCTCGTCTTTCCCACCTCAATCACCGGGCGCCCATCGCGCAGGGTCGAAACCAGCCAGAAATTCATCAGCGGGTCGTGGTACATGTGGAGCCCCGCGGCCTCGCCGTCAGACTTCGGCTCAAAGGTCACGCGCGTTTCGAACTCGAAGTACTTGTCGATGACTCTCTGCTGAAAAATCGAGGGAAGCGCCTCAACCGTTCCCAAATCCGTTCCGAGAGTCCGCACCCGAAGAACGCCCGGACTTTCCGAGAGCGACCACGCGGCGCCCGAGAAGTCCGGGGCGCAGGTGAAGAACCACTGAAATCCAAGCGTTGGCGCCTCGAACTCATCCGACTGGGCCAGCTTGAAATCGCAGGCCGGGAGATCCGGCGCGCGCGTCCGGACCGCCGGCACCTTCCCGCCCACAGGCCGCCACCACCCGTCCGCGTTCCACTCGATCGGTTCGAGCAGCATCTGCCTGCCGAGCGTGTAGTACGCAGTTTCGTGTGCGTGGTACGAAACAAACCATTCGCCTTTCGGCGTCTGGATCAGCGCGCCGTGCGCCGGACCCTCGAACTCCGCCCCGTTGTCCGTCGAGAACATCACCGGGTTGCCCGGATCCGGTATCCAGGGGCCTTCAAGCCTGCTCGCCCGCAGGACGGAGATCGTGCTGGGCTCGTGCGGCAACGTGCCACCGTCCGAGAACAACAGGTAGTAGAAGCTCCCTCGCTTGAATATCGCAGGGCCCTCAAACAGTCGGTACGGGGAACGGTCAATTCGTGACACGTCCCGTTTCAATTTGAGTCCGTCGACCGTGAGTTCGTGGATGACCGCCCGGTTGGTGATGAGGTACAGCCGTCCGTCGGTGTCCGCGAAAAACCCGGGGTCGATTCCGAGAATCCCCATCGTGTTCATCGCGTACGGCCCCTCCGGCTTGTCGGCGCTGAACACATACATCTCACCGTCCCGCGTGGGTGCGTAGATGAGGAACTGCCCCGTGTTCGGATTGTGCCCCATCTCCACGCCCCAGATACCGCCGCGCGTGTCGCCGGGCTTCAGCTTGGGATGCGACGCGAAGGCATGGCCGATGTAGCGCCAATGCAGCAGATCGCGACTGTGTGCGATCGCGACACCAGGCTGCCATCCGAACGTGGAACGGCACGTGTAGAAATCCTCACCGACCCTGATCAAACCCGGATCCGACCAATCGCCGGACATGATCGGGTTCGTGAATTCCTGCGGCGCCGCACCGAGTACAGTCGTCAGCAGGATGACGATAGCGGATCGGACCAGGTGGGAACGAGCGAAGGTCATGGAGAAGTCGCTGTGACGCCACCCGCTGAAACGGCGGCACCAGCACGACAGGGATCCAACCTGCTCGGCGTCGTCGGGTCGTGCCAACATATTCCGTGAGCTCAGAACCAGCGCGATCACCAGTCCCCCGCCCGCCCGGTAGGTCTGCTTGAAAAGGAGATGGCGCGTGAACGCGACTCGGAGGGGTGGTCGCTACACAGCACCGGAGCGGGGGAGCCGCGAAACGGAATTGGGTGCGGCATGGGCATCTTGCCCATGTCTGAAGTTTGGCCGGCCCAGGTCGGGCGGGAATTGTCACCTAATGGGTGACAACGTATCCACTCCTCACGAGAGAGTGTCTGGATACAGTGTCACCCAATGGGTGACAAGCCGGAGCGGTCGCGGGCTGTCTCGGGCGACTTCACGGCCGGGACGCCGGCGACATGGCGGGGCACAGCCATTACGCGCGGTTCGGCGCTGGTCCATCCGTGATCAACGGGTTCAACCCCGTTTCGATTTGTGATCAGGTCCTCGGGTTCAACGTCCGGAGTTCGACGCTGGATGCGCGATGTTCGGCAGTCCTCTCCGCGCCTCCATCGCGACAAGAGTCTGAAAATTCACGTCCGCAGCGAGAACCGCGCACGTATTTCCCACCTCGTCACGAATGCACACCGACGTCGTGAAACAGAAATCGCCCGTCGCCGATGAACGATAGATATCGCTGACGTGAACATCGCCTCCGAGACGCAGCGCCTCCTCGAACCAGGGCCGCCGTGACCAATCGCGTCCGTAGCCGGATTCGTCAGACCAAGTCGCTCCAGCGCGACGGCCAATGTTGCTGACAATCTGCCGTCCCAAGGCATCCGTGACGTACAGCAGCTCGAAACACGGATCCGCGCGCAGCCAGTCGTGCAGCCTGCGTTCGAGCGCGCGCCTGTCCTCGAGCGATGCGTACACGGCCGGAACGTGCTTCGAAACGTCCTTCGCCGCGCGCTCATGGATCGCAAACCGGAACGTGCCGACTGCGAGCAGCAGCGCCTCCGACAGCTGGTTCGCCTGATCCCCAAGCTGGTGCAGCGCATGCGCGCCGTCCCGCTGGCTGGCGGCCGTGGCCGCCATGCCGCGAATCTGCCGCTCCACCGCACCAACGGTCACGACTCCCCCTTCACCCACGGAAGCGGATGCCTCGGAGGCCACGATCGTCGTGACGTTCTCGACGCTCCCGTGAATTGCGCTCACCCGCTCCTCGATCCGCCCGGTCGAGGTACGCGTTTCATCGGCCAGCTTCTTCACCTCGCCGGCGACGACAGCGAACGCGCGGCCCTGCTCGCCGGCACGCGCCGCCTCGATGCTCGCGTTGAGCGAAATGAGACGGGTCTGCTCCGCGATGCGCGTGATCTCGCTCATCGCATCGTGCACGTTCTCCGCCGAGCCTTTCAGCTCGGCGACCACCTTGGTCAGCATCTGGGTAAGCTGGGTGGTCGCCTCGGCGATCTGCTCCGCCGTGCGTGCCTGCGCGTTCGCCTGCTCTTCCGTCTGCTCCGCCAACGAGGCAAGGCGGGGCCCCAGCGTCGCGAGCCGAACCGCCGCACGGGCGACGTCGCCGATCGCGCCGCCCCGTCGCGGGCGCGGTCCGGCAACCGCCGCCATGCGCTGCGGCGCGGGAAACTCCGCCACGACAGGCTCCTGCCGGGCGACGCGCGCACCGGATCGCCCGGTGTAACCGCCAACCCACGACGAAAGAAACGAACGCATGGTGTCCTTCACGGAGCACGCCCAATGCACATTCCATGCGAGGCAGCCCGATTCTTCGCGAATTTTTGTCCGACGCGTTGGCTTTGTATCGCGCGCATGCCTAATTTTGGCGCTTGCCGCCCGCTCCGGGCGGACCCTTCCTCCACCCTTTCCATGAGCAACGCACCCTCCTCATCCGGCGACCAGGAAGTCGCGGTTATCAAGACCTCTTACGGCGAAATGACGATCGGCTTCTGGCCCGATGTCGCGCCGAAGCACGTCGAGAATTTCAAGAAACTCGCCCGTGACGGCTTCTACGATCACACGGCCTTTCACCGGATCATCAAGGGTTTCATGATCCAGGGCGGCTGCCCCAACACCAAGCCGGGCGCCCGCGGCATACCCGGCACCGGCGATCCGGGCTACAAGGTCAAGGCCGAGTTCAACGAGCGCCCGCACGTTCGCGGCGTGATTTCCGCCGCCCGCGCGGCCCATCCGGACTCGGCAGGCTGCCAGTTCTTCATCTGCCATGGCGACGCACGGTTCCTGGACCGCCAGTACACCGCGTTCGGCAAGCTGATCGCCGGCGATGATGTCCTCGAGCGTATCGCCAGCGTGCCGACGAAGTCCGGCGGCGGTGGCGAGAAGAGCACCCCGATCGACCGGATCGAGGTGGAAAGCGTCAAGATCGTGGCCGCCGCGGCCTGACCACCGCACCAATCCCGCTACTTCGCAACCGGCTGAGCGTCCTCAGCCGGTTTTTTGTTGTCCCGGCATCACGGGCTCATGGCCCCGGGCCCTTCGCCTCCTCCGTCGCCTTCGAGACTGCCTGTTCGACAGTCTTGTTGCATCGC
>JAJYAR010000274.1 GCA_021779435.1 bacterium | reverse complement strand
ACGCCCGAAATGATCGTTAACGCCGCGCTGCAAGAAGACGTACAGGTAATCGGATTGTCGATCCTGTCCGGCGCCCACAACGCCATCGTCCCGCGTATCATGGAATTATTGCGCCAGAGGCGCATGCAGGACGTGATTGTGGTCGTTGGGGGGATCATTCCGGACGGCGACGCGGACGAATTGAAAAAACAAGGAGTGGCCGCTGTGTTTCAGCCCGGCGCATCGCTCCAGGAGATCGTGGAATTTATCCGGTCGCAGGTGCGCCAGACGGCGTGAAGCGGCCGGAATGTGGCAGGGGGGCTTCAATCGCCCGCTCTCAATCGAAAGAAGCAATACCGGGCTCAAGTTAAGCCCGAGCGAGGAATGCTCCGGAAAATAAGGATCCGGGACACCCTCGGTGTACATAGGAGAAGAAGTGCAAGAGAAAAATAACATCGCCGTTTTCGTAGATTACGACAACATCGAAATCGGCCTGAAATCGACGCTGCGGCGCGAGTTTGACGTCGCCATCGCGCTCGATGCGCTCAAGGAGCGCGGCGACATCGTCGCCAAATACGCCTACGCCAACTGGGCGCGCCAGGAAGGCGCCACCCGGCAGATGGCCGAGAACGCGGTGCAGATGGTGCAGCGCATCCCCTCGCCGCGCGGCGACAAGAACGGCGCGGACATCAACCTCGCCCTCGACGCCCTGGAGATGGCCTTCACTCATACCAACGTGAACGCCTTCGCCATCGTCAGCGGCGACAGCGATTTCATCCCGCTGGTGAACAAGCTCAAGGGCTACGGCAAAACCGTCTACGTCGTGGGCGGCCGCGCCTTCACCAGCACCATCCTGCAGCAGAACTGCAACGAATTCATCAGCTACGAGTCCCTGCTGTCGGAACCGGAGAGACCGGAAAAACCGGAAAGGGTGGAACGCCCGCCCCGCGAGCAGCGCCACGAAGCCCGGGCCGCTGCCCAGGGCGGCGGAGGCGGCGCACCCCACGGCCAGCCGCCGCAGAAACAGCACGGTGGCGGCCAGAAGCCCCCGCGGCCCGCGCCGCTCGACCTCGCTCAGGCGATGCCGCTCGTCGAGCGCGCCCTGCAGGTCCTCGAACGCCGCAACGTCCAGCCTCAACTTGGTCTGCTCAAATCCACCATGCTGCAGCTCGACTCCGCTTTCAGTGAGAAAGCCTACGGCGCCAGCAGCTTCTCGGATTTCGTCGAACGCTTGAAACGCGCCGACTACGTCAACGTCAGCGGCACCGGCGGCCGTTACCTCATCGAGCGCAAGGGCCAGGGAGCCAACGAGCGCCCCGCGCCGAAGCCCGAAGAATCCCTGCCGCTGCTGCGCGATGTGCTCGAAACTCACCGCATCGAGATGGAAAACGGCGTCCTCGCCGACGAACTCGCCGGCTGGGTCGCCGAAGAACATCCGAACTACGACACCAAGCATTTCGGCTTCCAGGAATTCACCGAATTCCTCAACTACGCCCAGGACAAGCTCGTCGTCCGCATCGAACCGGACGAAGAGAAAGGCCTCATCGTCTTCCTCGGCGCCGAGTTCTATCCGCCGGCTCTGCCCGAGCCCAAGGAATCGGAATTCCCCGAAGAGGAGGACGAAAAGCAGCCCATCGTCGAAGGCCAGCCCTCGCTGCTCGAGCCGAACCCGCCCCCGCCCAAGCCCAAGAAGGTCGCTTCCCGGCCGCGCAAGGCCGCTCTCGGCCCCGACGGCCAGCCGATCCGCCGCAGCCGCAAGAGGAAAGGCTAGTAAGTGATCGAACGCGTCTTCCCCGAGGGCGGCGTGCCTCCTCAGGGCCCGTACTCACCCGCTGTCCGCGCCGGAGACTTCATCTTCGTCTCCGGCCAGGGCCCGATTGACCGCAATACCAGCCAGTACTCCTACGGAGACATCCGCCACGAAACGAAGATTGTGCTGGAAAACATCCGCGCCATCCTCGCCGGCTGCGGCGCAACCCCGGCCGACGTCGTCAAATGCTCGGTCTTCCTGGCCGACGGCGCCGATTTCGCCGCCATGAATGAGGTCTACGCCGCGTTCTTCGGCGAAACAAAGCCGGCTCGCACCACCGTCGCCTGCCGCTTCGCGAACCCGAAGATGAAAGTCGAAATCGACTGCATCGCCTACCGCCCGAGCGCCTGAACCGCGCGGCGCCGCTGGGCGCGAGGTAAGCAAAATCGCATGATCGGCTATCGCAAGGAACTGTGGTTTGAGGCGCCCACGCGCCGCGCCTTCATCAACATCACTTCCCAGGTGGAAGAGTGTCTCCGGGATAGCGGCGTGCGCGAGGGTCTGGCGCTGGTGAACGCCATGCACATCACCGCCTCGGTCTTCATCAACGACGACGAGTCCGGCCTGCATCGCGATTACGACCACTGGCTCGAACGGCTCGCCCCGCATGAGCCCGTCTCAGCCTACCAGCACAACCGCACCGGCGAGGACAACGCCGACGCCCACATGAAGCGCCAGATCATGGGCCGCGAAGCCGTAGTCGCCGTCACCGAAGGCAAACTCGACTTCGGTCCCTGGGAGCAAATCTTCTACGGAGAGTTCGACGGCCGCCGCCGCAAGCGGGTGCTCGTCAAAATTGTCGGCGAATAGCCTGGCCCCGGCCAGCTACTTCTTGGCGTCCGCCGGAGTCGCCGCCGCGGGCACCGGCTCGGAAAGCACCAGCCGGAAATACGGCTCCGGACGCGTGTCGTACCGGCTCAGCTTTCGTACCGGCGACTGCATCCCCTTCAACCGCGCAAAGACCTGGTAGTCCACCTTCGGGTCCAGATAATCGAACCGGTAGGCCCCGTCCTTGCCAGCAATATAGTTCCTCAACTTGCCGGTCCGCAGATTCTTTAACTGCACCACCGCCATCGGCACGCCGTTGTCCTGCGGGTCGTGCACCACACCGGTCAGCGACCTTCCATTCAAGTCATCGGGCGCGTCCGGGTTCTTGGGAGCGTCAATCTTCTTCCCGTCGTAGGTGACGTGCGGCTGGACCTCCTGGCTTTCCTTCGACTGCGCCGCGCAAAATACCGGGAGAGCAAAAGCCAGCAGGACGACCGATGTGAGTTTCTGCATGATGAAGCCTCGATCTCTTCATCATCGCGCACCGCGAGGCTCTTGGCGGAACGGGGAAGCTCCCCTATCGCGCGGCAGCGCGGCGGCGGCGAAACAGTTGCATCAACCCGATCACGCAGACGCCGCTAAACGTCAGGATCGAGGTCGTCGCCTCTGGCACCATCGATGGCGCGGCCGGTGGATCGGCCAGTAGCGGCCGCGGCAGGCTAAGTACGAACGCGTGTTCCTCCCCGCCGTATAAACCCGTCCCTGCGATCTGATTATTCCCGTTGATCGCATACGCATCCAGCAGATCCCAGCCGGAGTTCACCCCCAGCACGCTGTTCAAATCGATCATCGTCCCGTTCATGTACACAAACGCATGGCTCGACCCATCGGCCGTCGTCGAATAACCGACCACATAGCCGTTGTCGTTCACCCCGTAAGCGTAGCTTGTCGTACCCCCAAGAGTGCCCAGCCCGTTCATCGACCGGCCCCTATACAGGAACGCGTTCATGTACCCGTTCCCCGTAGCCGACCCACCCACGATCGCGCCGGCGTCGTTCACCCCCATCGCATAACTGGTTCCTCCTCCAAGCGTCCCCAGCGGAACCATTACCGATCCGTTCCAGTAAAACGCCCGGAAAACGCCCGGCGCGATCGTCCCGTAACCGACCACCTCACCCAAGTCGTTAATCCCGTATGCCGCGCTCCAGTTTCCCCCCGGCAGGTACCCCAGCATCTGCATCGACCCGCCGCTGTACAGAAACGCCTGCCCATTGCCCCCCACCACCGCTCCGGCGTCGTTGATCGCCTGCCCATAGGTGTTCGCGCCCAGGTCCGTCACCGTGGACCCGTTCCAGATCGCGCCATGTCCTTGCCCGTCCACGTAGTACGTGCCCGTCACCACTCCGGAACCGTTTATGCCAAACGCGTAACTGTCCGCCCCGGTAACAGAAGTCGAAAGACCAGACACCGCGCCCGATCCGCTCAGGAATGCCTGCGTGCCCCCGGTGCTCGTCGTGCTCCAACCCGCCGCCTGCCCCAACCCGTTGATTGCATAGGCCGTTGCATTGCCTCCGCCCAGCGTCCCCAGATCTTGAATCAAGCCAACCGGCCCGGCGAACCCCAGGCCCACCGTAACAGCCCCGAAAAGACCGGCAACGCGCGTAATTCGCATGGCGACAAGACTCAGAATTCCCGTTCTGGAAAACTGAGTATGGCACAGCGAATTTTGCAGAGGTATCGAGAAAAAGTTCTAATTTTCCTCGAATTTAAGTACTACAACCCTGGGAACCCACGGGCCTAGGCCGGCCCTATGCCCATGATTATGTGGCGCTTTCTTCCAACTCCAGCACCTGCGCCTGCGCCCGCTGCCATCGCAGGCGGCCCTGGTATTCCTGCCACAACGTCGTAATTCCGGCCCAGTAATACCCGCCAACAAAAAGCAGCAGGAACGGCAGGG
>JAJYAR010000273.1 GCA_021779435.1 bacterium | reverse complement strand
CGTCGATCCAGTTGGTACCATTGAAATAGACCGACAGCCAGCGCCCGCCAACCCGGAGCGAAAGCAGGTCAGCGGAGCCGGCCGACGCGCCTGAAACCCAGCCCGGGACGAGTCCCTGCAGCGCGAGGTTTTTCACGGTCACGTCGATCGGAAACCCGGTGTGCGTGAACGTGTTTCCGCTGCGGACGACGTCTGCGCGGAAGGGCGTTGTCGGGACGCGTCCGACGAAGGTGAGCGTCACTGCCGCGCTCGTGTGCGCAATCTGGACGACGGCGCCGGGAAGGAGCGCCACGTTGCTGCAGTCCTCGGAGGAGCGTCCCACAGCCCGCCGCCATTGCTTTGCCGTGGTGTTGAAAAAGTAGCCATCCTGCGTGTGCGCTCCGACGTAGATGATGTCGGCGGTCTCAGGACTTGTGCCACCGACGATCGAGTTGGCAGGAAAAAACGTGCCGAGCGTGTCAAGCGGCAGAAGCTCGAATCGGTCGCCAACGACCATCCCGATCGCGGTGAGGTCTCCGCCGGTGATCGTCAGCGTGTCGACGGTATTGGAAACGACCCTGAAGCTCAGTCCCGCTGCGGTGCCGCGGGTGATGCGCAGAGCGAACGGTGCCTGCGTGGACGCAAGCGCCCCGGGCAACCAGCCGGCACCGGAGACAGTGAACGTGTCGGCGGTAAATGCGGTGACACGTCCCGCGGCGACTCCGTCGTTCGATGCCGGCGAACTCAGAGGAACGGCAAAGGCGGTGAGGGCGGGTGCGGTCGGCGAGCCGGCGTTGAGCGTGACTCGCATCGCGCCGACGGGCAGCGAGGTTGCCGATTGCGCGAGAAGCGCAGCCGGGAATGCGGCGGCCACGCCGAGCAGGCGCAGACTATGCCAGATGGCAGGTGCTGGAACCGGAAGCATGGAGGAAGGGGAATGGGGGCCGAGTTCCGAGCAACGGCACCGCACGTGTCTTGCGACGGTTGTGTTTTTGTCTGCACTTGAGCTACTTGGCCAGCACAACCTATAGGCTGATGTGCATGATTCCTTTCGCCGAGGCCCGACGCTCGCCACATGACCGCTGACCGCACCAGTGGATGGCTTGCCACGACGCGCCTGCCGGAGCTGCTGCCGGGTGACGTCCATGTCTGGTGCGTGAGGCTCGATGAGCGCTCGCTCCTGGAGAACAGGGCCGTGCTCTCCGAGGAGGAGCGGGTGCGCGCCGAGCGCTTTCGTTTCGACGCGGACCGGCGGCGTTTCACGGTGGCTCGTGCCTCCCTGAGGCGGCTCCTCGCGGCTTATCTTGCCTGCAACCCGTCGGAAGTTGAACTTGCGTTGGGAAGTTCCGGCAAGCCGCGCATCGCCTCGGATGCGAGGCACGCACTCGAGTTCAATGTTTCTCATTCCGCCGGCGTGGCACTGCTGGCGTTTGCCCGCGGCGTGGAGGTTGGCGTCGACGTTGAGTTCGGTCGCACCGACGTCGAGATGGTCGAGCTTGCCAGCCGATTCTTTTCCGGGAGTGAGGTCCAACTCGTCAGAAACGCGCCAACTGGCGCGACTGCGGAAGTGTTCTATTCGATCTGGACGCGAAAGGAGGCCTGCCTGAAGGCGCTCGGTACGGGGCTTGGCCTGGAGCTGTCGAGCTTCTCCGTCGTCGGTGACGGCGGACTCAGCGATTCGCTCGAGGTGACAATTCCGACTGGAACCGGACCTCGCGACGTCGTCGTGTGCGGCGCCCCCGAGATCGACCGGTGCAAGGCCGCGCTCGCGTGGAGCGGTCGCACAATGCTGCGGCCCGCGTGGCTGATGCTGGCGGACGGAACGTGTTAGGGGTTGCACATCCGCGATTTGCCGGAGAAGACTCCGGCCCCCAGCCGACCATGCATCGCTTACCCCGTCTGCCTCACTGTGCCCTGGTGATCCTGTCCTGCCTTGCGTTGGCGCCCTGTGCGTCGGCTGCGCCGGAAACTTACTACGAGTGGGTCGCGCGGCTCCAGGTGCCGGAGGCAAAGCGTGGGCTGAACGATGATCCGGCGGGCGACGGCACGTCCAATCTTTTGAAGTACGCGCTGGGAATCAACCCGCTGACCTCCGCGACCAATCTGCTTCCGAAAGCGGAGACCACGTCCATCGGTGGAACCGACCGGCTTGTGCTCACCGTCGGCAAGAACCCGGATGCGATGGGTGTGACCTACATCGTCGAGTCCTCCTCCGATCTCAGTGGCTGGTCGTCAGCGGGGCTCAGCGTTCTCAGCGAAACCGGCACGACGCTGAAGGTCGCCGACAGCGTGGCGCTCGGACAGAACGATCACCGCTTCATGCGCGTTCGAGTGACGCTGAGCGATCCGCTCTCCGGCGCGGTTACCTGGCAAAACGTCACGGCTATTCATGGTGTCCTCGACAACGCGATCTCCGCCTATCAGATCCCGGGCATCCTCTACTCGGTGAAAGTCGCTGGAAAGGATGCGTGGGCGGAAGGACGCGGCGTGCGGGACACGGCGACGAAGGCGGCGCTCTCCGGGGGTGACCGTTTCCGAATCGGCAGTGCGTCGAAGACCTTTGTCGGGATGGCAGTGTTGAAGTTGATCCAGCAGCAGCGGATGGGCTTTGAAAATTCAATCAGCGCCTATCTTCCCGCGGCGGTTCTGTCGAAATACGACAAGAATCACATCACGATCCGGATGCTCCTTCAGCACACCTCCGGCATCAACAATTACACCAACATCATCGAGGACTGGTTCATCCCGTACATCACGGACCGGAAGCGGGTGTGGACCACCGAGGAGCTTGTCGAACTCGTGAACTCACGGTTTGCGCTGTCGTACGAGGAAGGCGGCAAGGTCGCGGACCCTGGGCAGAAATGGTATTACTCCAACACCAACACGCTGCTGCTCGCGATGGCGGTGGAGAAGGTGGTGGGGATGCCGATCAGGCAGTACATCACGGAGCAGTTCATCCAGCCCCTCGGGTTGACGGACACCCTCTATCCGGCGCCCGGTGAATCCACCATTCCCGGAAATTACGCGAAGGGCTATGTGGACTGGGCGAACTTCACGGGCGAACCCTCGATGCCCTCGGGGCTCACGGACGTCACGGTGTACGACCCGACGGGCGTCGGAGCGGCGGGCCCGATGATTTCCTCGGCCCGTGATCTTGCCGTGTGGATGGAAGCGATCGTGAAGAACGACCAGCTGATCGGCGACTACCGGAGCGGGCACATCGACTGGCATTACTTCACGTCCTTCAGCAACGCGACAGGCACTCCGCGGCCGGGCTCGTACGGCATGAAGCTCGCGCACGAGCCGGACGTCACGAACAACGCGGACTATTACATCATCGGGCACCGCGGGCAGATTTCCGGATACGACACGGCGATGATGTACATCCCCGAGAAGAACGTCGCGCTGGTCGTGGTGTGCAACCGGACCTTGCGGTTCGCCGAGGGTGCGCCGGACAATGCGCTCCTGGTCGCGATGAATCAGATCATCGCGATCCTGTACCCGGATCTGATTGCGGCAAACAAGCTGCCACCGAAAGCCGCCGCGCTTCGCATCGAGCCGCCGCAACCCGCCGCGCCGTTCAAGCGGAAGGCAGCGCTGACGGAATATTGAGCGCGGCGTCGCCGCTCAGATCGTCCGGCCGTTCTCCGAATCGGAAGACCAGACGAACGTCCAGCCGCTCTTGTCGTCGACATAGACGATCGACGCGGATTCCGGGGAAGCCGTGACGGCGGTCTGCCGCTGTGCGATTTCACGCACCGGCGTGCCGGCCGTTTCCTGCCGAGCGCCGGGCGCGACATAAAGACCGATTGCAACCGCAGCGGCGGCGGCCGTCACCGGCACCGCCATCCAGATCAGCCTCAGGGCGTGATGCGTTGCGGGCGCATTGCGGATCTCGCGACGAACCTTGTACCACTCGAGCTCCGCGTCGGGAACCCGCACGCTGTTTTCTTCCGAGCGCCAGGAGTCGACCGCGGCGGCGAGATTGTTCCTGAGCGTGCGGCAAGCCTGGCAGTCCGCGATGTGAGCCATCAGCGCCTGCTGCTGGATCGAGTCGAGCGCCTGGTCGCGCTCGGCGGAAATATGATGCTCGGCCTGCCGGCAGTTCATGAGGAGGAACGGTTAGGAGTGAACGGGTTCGTGGTTGAGGTGCAAACGTCGAAAAGGGAGGAGCGCCGCAGGAGAGGCGGCGCCCGCATCGGTGAGATCATCCGTTCCAGTGACGATCGTGGCGGCCACGTGCGTCGACCCAGACCCGTTGCATCCGACGTTCGGTGTGAGCCGGCTCCCAGACGTTCACCCGGCGACCCCAGCGGTCATGTCCGACAACCCACCGACCCGGGACCCAGACGTTGACCGCAACCTCGGTCCAGTAGCCGCGCGGAGCGTAATACGTGGGCGGCGCAGGAGGCGCGGGGCGGTAATAACCCGGGCCTTGGTTGGGGCCGAATTGGACGCTGCCATTGACGGTGAGGTGATCGGCGCGGGCGGCAGTCGCGGCGAGGCCGGCTGCGGCGAAGAGGGCGAGGGCGATGCGCTTCATGAGATCG
>JAJYAR010000272.1 GCA_021779435.1 bacterium | reverse complement strand
TTGCCGATCCGCTCGAGACTTCGATCCGGCGCGTTGGGGACAACGCGCTCCACCGTCGGTTCGCTGGCGCTCGCCGCTCCCGGTAGGAGCAAATTCATTTGCGCCCCGGTACGTCCTCCCCCGCCTCCGCGGCTTACGATCCATCGCAGATAAATCTGCTCCTACTTGCAGGCAGGCATTCCGCCGGACCGGTTTGATCCTGGCGCGAGGTTTTGGCGGAGCGAAAACCTGCTCGCATTCGGTGGGGCTTGCCTTGAGGTTACCGCGCCAGTTTCGGCGTGCTGCCGTCTTCCCCCGCGGCCGCAATGCCGTGCCAACGTAGCCCCCTTTTCGTTCCATGTTACCCTACGCCTTCGCGATCTTCACGGGAGCCTTTCTCCTGTTCCAGGTTCAGCCGCTGATTGGAAAGTATATCCTTCCCTGGTTTGGCGGCGGTCCGGGCGTGTGGACCACGTGCCTTCTCTTCTTTCAGCTGCTGTTGCTCGGCGGCTATGCGTACGCGCATTTCGTCTCCACGCGGCTGAAGCCACGAACTCAGGCGATCGTGCACTGCGTCCTTCTGGTGGCCGCCGCCGCGATGCTTCCGATCGCCCCGGGCGATTTCTGGAAGGCGCACATCGCCGGGAATCCCACATGGCACATCATCCTGCTCCTCGGCGGCACGATTGGCATTCCCTATTTCATCCTGTCGTCGACCGGACCGTTGATGCAGCAGTGGTTCAGCACGACCAACCCGGGTGTGTCACCGTACCGCCTCTACGCGCTCTCCAACATCGGCTCGTTGCTTGCGCTGCTCAGCTATCCGCCGGTGTTCGAAGTGAGATTCACCCGGTACACGCAGGCGGCGCTCTGGTCCGCCGCATTCGTGGTGTTTGCGCTCCTGTGCGCGTATTGCGCATGGAAGGCGGCCGGGAAGGAAAAGGCTGAAGGCTTGAAGGCTGAAGGGCTGAAGGGGCGGAGCGAACATCCGACAGCGAACGTCGAAGGAGCGGATGACCCGAACGGGAAGGCGGGCCTGTCCGCCGAAGGCTCGGCGGAGACGGAACCTCCAACGTCCAACGGGGTGGATCCGAAAAGCGAAGAGCGAGAAATCGAAAATCCAACCACGTCCGGGCTCGACCGGTTCCTGTGGGTGGCGCTGCCGGCGATCGCGTGCGTGCTGCTGATGGCGACGACAAACAAGCTTTGCCAGGAGATCGCTGTCATTCCGTTCCTGTGGGTGCTTCCACTGAGCCTGTACCTGCTCACGTTCGTGATCTGCTTCGATCATGCGCGGTGGTATTCGCGAGGTGTCTTCACCGCGCTGCTCGCGGTGGCCATGGCCGTCGTGTTCCAGCTGATGGACGCGGGAAACTCGGCGCCGATGATGCTCCAGATCGTCTGTTACAACGCGGCGCTGTTCATCGCCTGCATGTTCTGTCACGGGGAACTCTATCGGCTGAAGCCGCAGCCCCGGCATCTCACGGGTTATTACCTCGCGCTCTCTGCAGGTGGCGCGCTCGGCGGCATCCTGGTGGCTGTGGTGGCTCCGGCGGTTTTCACCGACTATCGCGAGCTTCCGATTGGACTCTGGGTGCTGAGTTACCTGGCCGGCGTGGTGTGTTTCCGTCATTCAAGCCGGGATCTCGCGGTGGCAGCGGCGATCGGGCTGATGCTTGCGACCTTCGTGATGCCGGCGATGCGGATGCAGTTCAGCTATGGCGAAGGCTATTGGGACGAGTGGCGGACGTTCTACACGCACTACAAATGGATCATTTTTGGCGGCATTACCTTCTTTCTGCTCAGTTCGCTCGAAGGACGCGCCCGTTCGATCTCGAGGGAATGGACGCCGCGACTGGGCGGGTTTGTAATGGGACTTTCGGTGTGCGTGGCGGTCGTGGTGATCCGGCAGTGGCATTCGGTCCGGGAGGTGAGCGTCCTCGAGGAGACGCGGAACTTCTATGGCACGCTGAAGGTTTTCGACTACAACCCGGCGGATCCCGACAATCACTATTATCTTCTGCTGCATGGGGCGACGACGCACGGGATGCAGTTCGTCGATCCGGAGAAGGCGATGCGGGCGACGACCTACTACGGCGTCAACAGCGGTGTTGGGCTCGCGATTCAGAACGCTCCGCGGCCTGAAGGCCAGCGCCGCATCGGACTTGTGGGACTTGGCACCGGCACACTGGCTTCCTACGGCAGGCCGGGGGACTACATCCGCATTTATGAGATCAATCCGGCTGTGCATCGGCTGGCGACGACCCGCTTTGAGTACCTGCGTCGGTGTCAGGCGACCGTGGATGTGATCATGGGTGATGCACGCCTCTCCATGGAGCGCGAGCTGGCGGCGGGGGAGCCGCAGAAGTTCGACGTGCTGGCGCTGGATGCGTTCAGCAGCGACTCGATTCCTGTTCACCTGCTGACGCGCGAGGCGTTTGGGATTTATCTGAAGCAGCTGAAGCCGGACGGTGTGCTCGCGGTGCACACATCGAACCGTTATCTGAACCTGCGGCCGGTGGTGGAGCGACTGGCGGCGGAGTATGGATTGAAGGCGGCGACGATCTCGATCGATGACGAACCGGATTGGTGGGTGTATCGGACGACCTGGATCCTGGTGACGCGGAACCAGGCGGTCCTCGACGTGCCCGCCATCAAGGACGTATCCGATTATCCGAGTGAGTCGACGAAGGAGAAGCCGCTCTGGACCGACGACTATGCGAGCTTGTACCAGATCCTGAAGTGAGGTTTTTGCCGCGCGAAAACCTGCAGAAAGGACTCGGCAGCGGGGCTGGGCGAGGTACGTTGCGGGAATGAGTACATCCGACCGCAAGTTGCGTTGGGGCGTTCTTGGCTATGCGCGAATCGCGAGGGTGTCGGTGATCCCCGCCATTCGGAACAGCTCGAACTCGGAGTTTTACGCGCTGGCGTCGCGTGATGCGTCGAAGCTCGAAGCCTGTCGCGGCACCGGTCCCGTGCCGAAGGCGTACACCAGCTATGAGGAACTGATCCGGGATCCGCAGGTGGATGCGATCTACATTCCGCTGCCGAATTCCATGCATCGCGAATACACGCTGAAGGCGGCGGCGCAGGGGAAACACGTCCTCTGTGAGAAGCCGATGGGGCTGTCGGCGGCGGAGTGCCGCGAGATGATCGTTGCCTGCGAGACGCACCGGGTGACGTTGATGGAGGCGTTCATGTACCGTTACACGCCGCGCACGCTCAAGGTGCAGGAGATCCTGCGGAGCGGGGTGCTCGGCGAGATAAGGCAGGTGAACGCGTTCTTCCGATTCACGCTTCCGAAGCCCTCGATCAAGCTACAGCCAGAGCTTGGCGGCGGGTGCCTTTACGATGTCGGCTGCTACCCGGTGAACTTCGTCGGCATGGTGGCCGACGAAATCGCGGGCGGACGGCCTGCGGCGGCGGGTCTGCCCGAAAAGCTGGCGGCGGATTGCGTTTACGAAGGCGGCGTGGACATGAACTTCTCGGCGTTGCTCCGTTATCCCACCGGGATGATGGCGACGATCGAGGCGGGGTTCAGCTCACACAAGCGCATCTATTCGGAGATCATCGGCACGAAAGGCACGCTCGAGGTCCCCGACACGTTTATCGGCGATGGCGCGCCGCTGGCGCTGCTCATTGGCGACGAACGTCAGGAGATTCCGTTGCCCAGCTGTGACCGCTATCAGCTCGAGATCGAGGACTTCGCGGACGCCGTGCTTCATGGGCGGACACCGAAATTCAGCCTGTTGGAGACGGTGAGGAACGCCGAAGTGATCGACCGGCTGCTCGCAGCGGTGCGGTAGCGAGGCGGACGCGGTCTGGCGTGGCCGGCGTCCGCGGTCGGCTCGCTCACGCTCGCCGCTACGGCACGAAGCGGGCCAGCGGCAATGGGCCCAGGGTCTGATGTAGCCGGCCTCCGCAGAGGCCGGGGTTTGGGGATCGAGGTAGCGCCGTGACCAAGGCACCGGGGTCTGCGGACCCCGGCTACATCGGTCGGCTTCGCGGCCGAGTTCAAAGTTCGCGGTTCGCGGTTTAAGGATCTAGGATCTGCCGATCCGCTCGAGACGTCGATCCAGCGCGTTCGGGACAACGCGCTCCACCATCGGCTCGCTGGCGCTTGCCGCGACGAAAGGGGGCCGGCGTCAATGGGCCCAGGGTTTGGTGTAGCCGGCCTCCGCAGAGGCCGGGGATTGAGGATCGAGGTAGCGCCGTGACCAAGGCACCGGGGTCTGCGGACCCCGGCTACATCGGTCGGCTTCGCGGCCGAGTTTAAGGTTCAAGGTTTGAGGTTTAAGGCTTAAGGTTTGCCGATCCGCTCGAGATGCCGATCCAGCGCGTTGGGACAACGCGGTCCACCATCGGCTCGCTCACGCTCGCCGCTACGAAAGCGGGCCGGCGTCAATGGTCTCAGGGTCTGATGTAGCCGGCCTCCGCAGAGGCCGGGGTTGGGGATCGAGGCAGGGCGTGACCAAGGCACCGGGGTCTGCGGACCCCGGCTACAACGGCCGGCTTCGCGGCCGAGTTCAAAGTTCAAGGTTTGAGGTTTGC
>JAJYAR010000271.1 GCA_021779435.1 bacterium | reverse complement strand
ACGCGCTCCCACGACGAATCCGCAAAGCCAGGCGTCTCGGCGCCGGCGACATCTCCAAAATGAAACCGCCAGCCGGTGCTGAAATCCACGGTCGCGGCGAACGCGGACACCGGCGTGAAAAGGCCAATGAGAAGAGCGGCACCCGCGAGGAGAGCGCGGACGGTCGAGGGGTTCGATCGCATGATGGACGCGAGTACGGACTATTTTCCGGCGCGAATCGAATACAACTTGTAGCCAACCTCGCGTGCCGCCGCGACGGTCTCCGGATAGGGCGTATCGCCGATATCCAGAAAACCGATCTGGTAATTCTCGCCGTCGAAACGTCCCGTCGTCGACTCGTCATAGCACTGGAACCAGAGCGCGCCGACGAACGCCGGATTGCGCGCCGCGCTGGTCACGTAGTTCCGATATGCCTCGGCGCGGTGGTTCTGGTCCACGACGCTGCGCAGCCCGGTGTGAAACTGTCCACGGTCCAGCGCGCCGAAGTGGAACTCGCCGATGATCGCGGGCCGGTCGACACCTTCGGGCAATACGACGTCGTCGAGCGTGAATTTGTAGAAGTTGAAGCTGATCACGTCGCAGTATCTCGCCGCGAGCTTGACGATCTCGTGCTTGTTGGCCTCCACGTCGGGCCAGTCGTGGTAATCGAGCCGGCTTCCGAGATAGAGCTTGTCTGGCATGATCTCCTTCGCGGCGGCGCTCACCTGCCGGTAGTACTTTTCCCACCAGACCGGGTCGTACGTGACGTGAATCTCGTTATCGACGAAGAAGCCAATGCACCACGGGTCGTCTTTCATCGTCTGCGCGGCCGCCGTGAGCGAACGCCGCAGGCTTTCCACCCAGGCGGGGCTGTCGGGGTCAATCGTCATCCCGCGCGCACTGCCGAGTAGAGCGGTGTACGGCACCTTCCCTTTTGCCGTCAGGTTACGGTCAGCGCCGCCGCCGAGCGTGTTCATTCCCCAGCTCACCGTGCGTTGCAGCAGCAGGTCGCCGGCAACGTCGCGCCAGTTTTCCCCGTATTTCAGCTGAAGGTTGTGTGCCAGGAAGCCATTCGGCGGGATCTGCGCATAGAACCGCTCGCGTCCCTGCGTGCGCGTCGAGCTTTGCGTGAAACCCACCATATCGAGACCGCTCGCCCAGAAGAGCCTGCCCTCGGGGTCGACGAGCCACCACTTGCCACCGACCTTCTCCACGCGAAAGTGCCCCGTTGCCTTCAGCTGCGGGCCCGCCGCCCAACCTCCGAACTTGTCGCGGTCTGGCGCGCCGGGCTGCGCCTTCAGATCGGCTGCTTCGCGTTCACGCCCCGCGGCAAAATCATCGTCCGAGTGAATCTTCCCCGGCCACTCCTTGTGGAGGTATTGTCCATACGCATCGATGAACGGGAAGAGATCCGGCCGGTCCGGGATCTTCGACGAACCGAACGGACGGATGTCGGAAACCTCGAGCCTCAGTTCCTTGGGCGGGAGCACCACGAACAACTTGAGGTCCCTCGCCACGATCGGCTCCTCGATGCCGGCCCAGAGCGACATCTTCCCGCCGGGGATGCCGTGCATGCCGGGGAACTTTTCGGTCGCCTCCGCGCTGAGTTTCTTGCGCCGGGCAAACACGTACAACGTGCCGGTCCTTTCCGCCGGAACCGTCACGTAGCCGCGCACCCAGGTGTCGTCGTTCAGGTCGGCGTAGACCGTCGCGGGCGTCGTGCCGCGGTTCCGTATGTCGATTGCCATGCCAATCCGGTCGTTGATGTCGACCGGATCAAACGAGAAAGTCACAGTCGCCTTCGGCTGCGCGACGCGCCGTTCAGCCGGAAACGTAACCATGAACGCCTTGCCATTCGGCGTCGCGGTTGCCGTCATCACCGCGGCATGGATGCCGGTGACGACCGGGCCCTCAGGATCCGTGTTGAAGCCGGTGCGTGGCGGCGGTTGCGTCGCCGGTGGCGTTGCCGTACCGGCACAGCCGGCGAACACGAGCGAAGCGATCAGGGCCGCGCAAGGAAGGTACCGTTTCATGGGGGGTAGGTCCGCGGGTTATGTTCCGGGCCCACCCCCACCGCAACCGCTCAATCTAGTGAGCTGGCTGGCGGGCGGAAAAGCGCCACCCAGGTCACGGATTCGGCACCGTGAACAGGCGGTCGTAGTCCTTCCAACGCGAGTTCATGATGTCGATCTTGCGTTGAAGTTGTGCGACGAGGTCCGGCCCGAGCCGCATGATCGTCTCCTCCTCACGCACCGGCGCGAGGTCGAGGATCGGTTCCGGCGTGCTCTCGAGGAGCCGCTTCAGCCGGACGGTGTTGTCAATTTCCTCGCGCGCCAGCCGCATCAGGTCGGTGCGATCCCAGCTGGACTCGGCGCCAAGCGGCGGATTCGGCTCCGGTTTCACCCCGAGCGACTTCACCCGCTCCAGTTGAGCCTGGTAGGCAACCATGTGGTCGGCCGAGTGCAGGAGACAAATCACCGCCTCGAGACGGCGCCCGTACAGATCCCACTTGGACCGCGCCGCGGCGTCGGGAGCCGAGTCCCGCAGCCGCGCCGTCCGCCGGACCGCGTTCTCGATATCGGGGACGGTGGTCTCGATCACCCGCTGAAAGAGAAGTCGCGCACCGAACCCCTCGTACATGCGCATCGCCTGGATATCGATCAGGTTTTCGGCCTGCTCCTCACCCTTCGCCTGGAAAAGGAAGGGACGATAATAGCCCTTCTCCGCCGGCGTAAGTTCAGAGGGGAATGGCACCATCGGGCGGTTCACCCAGCGGTTCAGCACATGGCCGAATTGGAGCATGTCACCGAAGTCCAGCGCATCGAGCCGGCGCTCGGCGTCGTCAATGAGGAGCCATATCTGGAGAAGGTCGTCCGCGTGAGCCTCGCCGACCTCGTTCACTGCAAACGCGCGCAACGCAGCCAGCCGGTCGACGACTGTGCCGCCGGCACTCGCCTGCGTCGCTTCATAGACTTTCGCATTGAACTCCATGGTCGGCTCGTCGGGCCTGAGACTGATCAGCCGCGCCTGGCGGGGTTGTCCGTCCGGCACCTGGGCCGCCGGCGCTGCGGTGCGCCCCGTACGCAGCCAGCGAAGCTCCGGGGTCGCCAGACCGACCACCGGATAGAAGGCTCCGCGCACATAGGCATCGCTCGGCCCGATCCGACGATACGGGCGGCCGTCGGGTCCCTCGCGCCCATCCACCGCTACCCCACGCGGCAGTTTCCGCACGATCGCCTCGAGTTGCTCCGGTCCAAAGGAGGGGATCATCCACTGGCGCGGCGTGATGGGATTGATGCTGATGTCGACATCGTGGCCCGCCTCCTTCGCCGCGTTCTTGAGGGCGATCAGGAAAGAGGAGATGCGGTCCGACATCGGACGGTCGCGACAGTCGCTGTTGCCGTTCAGCCCTGGGTAAAGCGCCGGCACCCAGCAGAAGCCGGAGCCCGAATCCTGGGTGAGGAAGCTGAACGACTCGATCTCGGGACAATGCTCGAGAAGCGACTTCATCGCTTCTGCATAGAGTCGCAGCGTCTCGGGACGATCGACGCACATCGAGAAACGGGCGACTCGGGAGCGGTTCGGCTGGTCGACGCGCGGTCCGCGGAGTTGCGGATAGGCGGCGAAGAAGGCTTCCGGCATCACCTGGGGAATGTTCGAGCCCCAGTGCGCCTTCAGTCCGAGGCGGCGGAGGATCCGGCAGCGCTCCTCGAGAAGCGATGTGATCCGGCGTCCATACTCCAGGTCGACATACGGGCGGACTTCAGCCGGCGGATAGAGTTTCAGGAAGTCAGGCCTCTGAATAAACCAGCCGGGATACGGATCATCGGCGGGCACGAACTGCCACGTCGCGGGCGGCAGGCCGTCGGTCAATGGCACATGGGTTGCACCCAGTCGCTTGGCGAGCGAGGCCTTGCGTTCGAAACGCGCGAGTTCCCCCCGATCGAACTCGGAGAACGGGGGCGTGGCCGAAGCGAGCATGGGGGCGGCGACCTCTGCGGCAGCCGGCAACCCGATTGCTCCGGCGATCATCAGAAGACCAACCAGACGGGGAAACGGGGTCATATCCGAACTTCGGAGAAACCAAACCGGGTTGCCAGAAAATCCTCGGCATCCTTCAGGCATCTGCCGCGCATTCCGCATGAACGTGGCCGCCGCGAGTGCCTCGATATAGCCTACATGCGCTATATTCCGGCAAGTGGTACCACATGAAGAGGTGACGACCGGGAATTGCTCATCACCCGAACTAGGGATTTTGGCCTTGCGGCGTCTAGTAAGAGTCCTCAGTCAAAATGTGTCCGTTGCCCCCAAAGTGGCGGACGTCAGGTCAGTCTGACTACTCACCCTAGTGCCGGCGCAGGCTATTCCAGCGTCCGGTTCACCAAGATAATGGTTATGAAAATACCCTCCGCTCAGCGTTTGTATCATCAAACGTCGACGCTATTCGTCGCGTTTTTCCTGGCCTGTGCCGCGCTCCTGCCGGCCACAGCACAAGCCCAAGCCGCAACCGGCAGGATCACCGGACGTGTCCTTAATCAGGGCACCGGCGAGTACCTCCGAAGCGCCACGGTGACGGT
>JAJYAR010000270.1 GCA_021779435.1 bacterium | reverse complement strand
CATCCCTCTCCCGGTCGGCCAGCCGCGACTCATCCTCGGCCACCAGCCGCTCCCGTTCCGCGAGCATCCGCTCGAGTTCCCGAAGCGACCTCTCCAGCTGGGCACTTCTCGCGTCGTCGCGACTCTCCGTCGGAAAGGGCGCACGCGTTGCGGAAACGATGGCGCGAATCGATTCGCGCGCCGCCGCACTGGCCTCCGACACCTCGAAGGGCGATCGCGGCACCGCCGCCCGCCGTCGCGGCAGCGAAAGCTGCGGCTGCACCGGCGCCTGCTTCGGCGCCGGAAAACGAACCGGGATCGGCGGCACGGGTGCAGGCGGGGGCGTCGGAGGCGAAGGCGGAGGCGTGTCAGGCATGGCCGTACCCTTGGTCAGCGTTTTCTTCCGAACAGCCGCGCCAGCCAGCCGGGCTTCCGCGCCGGCGGTTCCACCGGGGTTCTGGACGGCACCCTGAGATGCGGGCGCAGGAGCGCCACCGCTTTCGCCTCGAGCGCCGGGTTGCCGAGCACGACGAAATGCCTCTCCAGCGTCCCACCGGAGGCCAGGTCGGCCTCGATCGCCGTCAGCTCGTCGCGGAACCACGTGATCGCCAGCTCCGCGCGCGCGACCGCGTCCGGCGCGGGCGCCACCTGGGCCAGCGCCTCGACAAGGTGAAGCCCCCTCGTGCCGCGACGGAATGGCATGACCTCGCACAGCGCCGCCTCGTCCACGTGCGAGAGCGCATTGAGAAGCTTCCTGAAATCGCCCCCGACAATGACGTTCTGCGACATGCCCTGGGCGAAGACGGCGAACTCCCCGACGGTGGACAGCTTCTCGAGCCTGCAGAACTCGAGCGTGCCCGGCTCCAGCGCGGTGAGCACGATCGGAAAGTTTTCAGGGATGCCCAGCTTCGCCAGGTTCTTCACCAGGACATTGTCGCGGGCGGCCGTCGCCTCCGATTGGGCGACCATCTCGCCGAAGGGGTTGTCGAAGGCGAGCGTGTCCCGGAGAATCCCGATCAGCTGGTCCATCCGCTCCTCCGGCTGCCCTTTCAGGAGAAGCAGCTCGACGGCTTCCTCGAAGGGGAGATCGATGTACTTCGAGGGCGTCTCGTCCTTCGCGCGGACCGGCCAGTCGGCGCCATCGAGGTTTTGCGCCAGGCTGTTCAGAGGCGTATCCACCATGATGGAGGTGGCGAACGCCGTCCGGACTTCGTCCCAGTCTTTCGGTGTGGATTTCATGCTTTGAGCTCCGGCATGTCTGCCGGCGAGTGGCGGATCAGCTCCTGCGCAAAGCGGCGGTAGTCGTTCACGACGTTGTCGCCTCCCGCGCCCGACTCGGCATCCGCGCTCACGAGGTTGACGGGCAGTCCGAGCGCCACCGCACGCCGCACGATCATGGCGTCGCGTATCTGCGTCTCGAATATCTTGGCCGTGGGGGCGACGCGCTTCGCCCCGCGAAACTGGTTCAGCCGAAGCTGCATCCGCATCTTCGGCACCTCGATGTCGACGCCCGTCTTGATCGAATTGAAGACGACGCCGAACACCTGCGCGGCGGGTCCCATCGACGACCGCCGGAAGCTCGCCGAGAGCTGCATGAACTTTTGCAGCTTCTCGATCAGGAGCGTGAAGCCGATGAGGCTGAGCGCATCGGGATTCGCGGGGACGTAGATCTCGTTCGACGAGAAGACGCCGCATTGCGAGGCCCGCAGGATGTTTGGCGGGCAGTCGAACAGGATGAAGTCGTAATTGGACTCGAGCTCCCTCAGCTGCTCGTAGAAGAGCAGGAACGGCGGCATCTTGGGGTCGCCGTTGTACTCGTTCTCGAGGTCCACGAGGTTGAACGTCGTGGGAACGAGGTCCAGGCCCGGGAGGAGCTTCTCGCCCGCTTTTCCCTCGAGAACGTCCTTCACCACCAGGTCCTTCACCCGAGCGCGGCCGGGGTCGAAGATCGAGTACACGGATCCCTCGCCCTGCGCGTTGATCCGGTTCCAGCGATCGAGCTTCATCAGCCAGATGCTCGCGTTCGACTGCGTGTCGAAATCGCATAGCAGGACCCGCTTGCCGAGCTTCACGAGTGAAGCAGCGGTGTTGACGATGAGGGACGTCTTTCCGACGCCCCCCTTGTAGTTGAGAAAACTGATTCTGCGCGCCATACGGCAAAGCCCGTTG
Source organism: bacterium (assembly GCA_021779435.1). Next base: position 2,438 of record JAJYAR010000270.1, on the reverse strand, counting down.
ACAAGCCGGGGAAGACGCTCGTGAAAATGTGGTCCGCGTTTGCACGGTGCCAGTCAAAAACCCGCGCGGAAGCTTTTACCTAATTTTTCCCTCAACGCGTGAACAAGCTCCTCGTACGCGCAGCCATCGTCGAAAAGCTCCAGGCCGATCTCGCGCAGCAGACCGCGGCCGCGCTGCTCGCACGCGACGAGGCGATCAGCGAGGAGAGCCGGCCCGAGAACAAGTACGACACGCACAGCCAGGAGGCCGCCTACCTCGCCGAGGGCCAGGCGCGGCTCGCGAGGGAGATCAGCGAGAACATCGGCATCTACGGATCTCTGCCGCTGCCCGAATTTCCAGCGGGCTCGGCCATCGCGCTCGGCGCTCTCGTCGAGCTCTCCGGAAATTCCGGGCCGCTCTATTTCGTCGGCCCGCGCGCCGGCGGACTCGAACTGGAGGTCGCGGGCCGGAAGGTGCTCGTGATCACCCCGCAATCCCCGCTCGGCCGCGAACTGGTGGGCAGGCATGCCGGCGACACGGTGAACGTCCCGGGCAGGAAGTCGGCGGGCACGATCGTGTCGGTGCTCTGAGGTTTCACTCCGCTGCAGCGCGGGATTGCACTCCCGCCGATTTCGAGGCGTGGTAATGGCCATGCGAGTACCGCCAGCATTGCCCGTCATTCTGCTTTCGCTGACCGCCTGGGCCGGCTGTCAGACAGGTGGCATCAGTGCCGTCATTCCCGTTTCCGGCGGGGGCACCATCACCGTCCCGATCGGACCGAAGGGAACGCCGAAAGCCGAGTCCGACGGCTACCGTGTCGACCTGGCCGCGCTGAAGCCCGCGACAGAACCCCGGCAGGCCTACTACGACTTCTCACTTTTCTTGACCGCGAAGTCCGCGCCGAAACGCATCCGCATTACGGATATCTCCGACGAGAAGCCGGCGGTGCTGGTCGACGACGCGCAGCCGCAGGTCACCAACGGCAAGTGGGAGACAAAAACCGAGAACCTCGTCGCCGAGGACCCGCGCCTTGCCTGGATCTTCCAGATCACGCATTCGTACCGGGTCTACCGCTTCAGCATCACCCAGGCCGACGGCCGCGAGGTGACGATGGACCAGGTCGTGCCGTACCCGCCGTTCATCAAGGAGGCGATCCGGACGAAGTGGGGCGAGAAATACTGAACTCGCAGCTGAGCGGGAAATTCCATTGCCGCTGACACAGCTCCTGCGCGAATTAAGCAGCCGATGGCCGACGAAAAAACGTTCCCCGCGGGCACCGAGATCCTCGTGCTTGAGGACGACACGGCTCTGAGAAAACGCTGCGGCGCATTCCTGCGATCGCTCGGCGCCGACGTGACGGAAGTGACGCGACTCGAGGATGCCCGGCGCGTGCTGCGCGAGGCGCACTTCGATTTTGCGCTCGCGGACCTGCACCTACCTGACGGGGAGGCGCTGGAGCTCCTGCGCGAGCACGCCTTCTCGGAGAACACGGGCGTTGTCGTGATGACGGCTTTCGGCGGCGTCAGGAAGGCCGTCGAGGCAATGCGCATGGGGGCGGGCGATTATCTCGCGAAGCCCTTCGAACTGGAGGAGCTCCCCCTCGCCTTCCTCCGCTGCCGGGCCAGCCGGATCGCCACCCGTCGGGACGAGTATCGGACGGAGGAGATCGCAAGCGAGGCCGACCGGTTCTGTTTCGGACCGAGTCTCGAGGGCATTCGCGCCAAGCTCGACTCGATCCTCGCGGCGGAGCGGCGGCTCGAGCGTGCGCTGCCGCCGGTTCTCATCGAAGGCGAAACAGGGACGGGCAAGACAGCCCTCGCGCGATGGCTGCACCGGCAGGGTCCGCGCGCGAACCGCGCGTTTCTCAGCATCAATTGCGCAGCCCTTCCGGAAACGCTCGCCGAATCCGAGCTGTTCGGACACGAACGCGGCGCGTTCACCGACGCCAAGCAGGCGAGGACCGGTTTGTTCGAGGCGGCCGATGGCGGCACGCTGTTTCTGGATGAGATCGGTGCGCTGTCCCCGGGCGTCCAGGCGAAGGTTCTCACCTCGGTCGAGGACGGCACGATCCGGCGCGTGGGCAGCACGCGGGAACTGCAGATCGACGTGCGGCTCATTGCCGCCACGAACCGTCCCTTGGCGGATCTGGTGGCCGAAGGTTCATTTCGCGAGGACCTCTACCACCGGCTCAATCTCCTGCACATTCCGCTCCCGCCGCTCCGTGAGCGGGGCACCGACCTGATCCGGCTGGCACAGCACCTTCTCTCCCGGATTGCCGCGCGGCACCGCCGGCCGGCGCTCCACATCACCCCCGAGGGCGAGGCAAGGCTCCTCACGCAGCGCTGGCCCGGCAATGTCCGCGAGCTCGCGCACGAGATCGAGCGGGCCGTCATCTTCGGAGCGGACGCTGCGCTCGATTTCGCGCATCTTGCCGCAGTGCCCGCGGGCGGCTCGGCCCC
>JAJYAR010000010.1 GCA_021779435.1 bacterium | reverse complement strand
CCCGTCACGCTTCTGCAGATACGCGCGAATGACCGCCAGGTGCGTCGCCGCTTCGTTGCTGTAGATGTCGTGCAGCGCCGGATCCATTGCCGTGTGCGCGGCTTCCGCGGCCGGCGCAGCGGCGGCAGCGGCGGCAGCGGCGGACTCGTGCTCGGCCGTGGGCTCCGGCGCGGGGACTGCGGCGGCTCGCTCTTCTGCGTCGCGCGCCGCGGCGCAAGAGTGGGCGCGCACGATGATTTCATCGACCGGAGTCGCGGCCGGTCGGCCGGTTTCCAATTGTTCGATGACCTGCGGCAGGACTCCGACGGCCGCGCGCATCACCGACACGATCGCCGGCGTGCGCGAAAGTGTCTTCTCGATGATCCGATTCAGCAGATTCTCGATCGACCAGGCCAGGTCTCCGATCGTCTGCGCCCCAACCATGCGCCCGCTGCCCTTCAGCGTATGGAAGCTGCGCCGCAGCGTGACCAGCGCGTCGGTGTCCATCGGATTCTGTTCCCACAATGGGAAATTGGCACCGATCGAAGCCATCTCCTCCTTGGCTTCCTCGATGAACAGTTCAACCAGCTGCGGGTCGAGGCCGGAGTCCGCGGCCGCCACGCTCGAGGCGTTCGGCGGCGCCAATTGCACCGTTTTCGCAAGCGCCACGGTCCCCGGCTCTGCGTCGAGCCGGACAGTCGCGGCACCCGCGTCCGCAGCGGGCGCATCGAGAGCGGGCACACGGGCCGCGACGTCCTCAGACAAGGCCTTGATGCAGGTTTCCGCATTGTCCAGCATGTACCAGGGATCATTGCGGCCGCTCTGGATCGTCTCCATGTAATATTCGATGCTGACGATCGCATCCGCGATGCGCTCCAGCCGCAACGGATCGGCGGCCGGCGTGCCCGGCTCGACGAGCCGGCGCACATGGATGCCGATCGCCTCCATCAGCTCCGCGGCGCGGCCCTTTCCGAGCATCAACAAGCCCGCGGTGATCCCCCGCAGCAGCTGCGGCACGTTATCCAATCCCTGCGGGGACAAGTCGCCGGATTTCTGCACCGCGACAGAGATCGCCTCCTTGATGCGCGCCAGATTGACCGTGCACTCACGCAGCACCGCCTCGCTGACCAGGCGGAAATCCAGGTCTCCCGGCACTTCGGCGCCGGCCGCTGCCGCGGTGGGCAGGATCAACCGGACGAGTTGATCGTCGAGGCTGTCTTCGACCGAAAGCAGCACGCCCGCCACCTTGATCAGCGCCTCCTCTGGCGGCGCATGCCCGGAGGCGAGCATGGCGTTCATATCGCCGATCTCTTGCTGCACCCGCTGCCGCAATTCACCGAGACCGAGCACGCCGAGCGTGTCGCTGATCTTCTTCAGCAGCTCCAACTGCGGCCGGAGCTCCTCGGTCCGCCCGCCGCCGCGCCGCACGAAGATATCCAGGACGTCCTTGACCTTGGCCAGGTCCTCCTTGATCGCGGCTGCGACGGTCTGCATCAATTTGACGCTCGGCGCCGACAGGCTCGCCCGTTCCTGCTCGACCGAATCGTCCACCGGCAACAATTCGGCGAGCTTGAACGAAGCCCGGACCGCGCCGATACGGCCGCCTGCGACCGACGCGCGGGCGACGTAATACAACAGATTATTCAGCAGATCGACCGGCGGATCCTCGCAATAGCGCGCCTCGCCCGCCTCATACAGGGCCTTGATCTGTCGGTCGGCCTGCCCGAGCAGGCGCTTCAAGGTCGCGCTGGCATCGAGACCGTTCGCGCGCAGCGCCTCCAGAATGGCCCCTGTGACCCACCAAAACTGAAACACAGGCTGCGTGGTCGCAACCTGCTCCAGTTTCTCGGCGACTTTGGCCATGATCTCGAGGTTCTGTTCGGTGCGCTCCCCGCGAATCAAGCCGAGTAATCCAACCTGGAAGCGGGGACGCAGCCGCCGGGCCCACAGGGCAACCGAAATCGGCGGCTCACCCCCCTGTTGGGGCTTGGCCGGCTGGTCGGACTTCAGGTTCAGCAGCAGCAAGGTCCCTTCGGACAACAACGGACTGCCTCGCACGGACCGCAAGTCGTTCAATAGCGGCAGCAGCACGAGAGCCAGGTCGCGGCCGCCGGACAATACGCGCTCCAGATACGCCGGCAATTGCACCATCGCGCGCATCAGCGCATCGAGGCCGTCAGTCTGCCGCTTCTCGTCATCGGCCGACTCGAGCAGGAAGCGCGTGACGTGCTCCATCTCCTCCGCCAGCAATGCCGCCCCGTAGACTTCGACCAGCCGCAGGACCCCGTGGGCCACGTGCAGCTGCTCGGCGCATCGGTCGAGCAGGTCGCGCTGATCGGGTCTTTCCGCATACGCCTCGAGGGAGGCGCGCGCCTCATTCAAGGTCGCGGCAAGCTCCTTGGCGACGATGTGCAGGGTCTGCGAACTGATATCGGTCATCGGTGGGTCCGGGCGTCCTGGGCTCAAGCGCCGAAGCCGCTGGCTTTGCGGACCTTCCCGCCGATTCCGGCGCCTGCGCCGGGCACGAGCGGCTCCTTCAGTTCGGGCAATCGCGTCGACGTGGAGCCGACGAGCGTCGTGGTGCCGCCGCCGACATCGGGCAGGCGGAAGCCCGCGACCGATTTGCGCAGCTGTGCGGCGAGGGCGGCGAGTTTAGAAATGGAGGCGGAGGTCGCGGACGATCCTTCCGCGGTCTGAGTCGAAATTTCGCGCACCACCTGCATGTTCTTGGAGATGTTGCCGGACGCGGCGGCCTGCTGCCGGGCGCTTGCGGAAATGTTCTGCACGAGACTCGCGATCTGATTGGACACCTGCTCGATTTCCTCGAGCGAAGCCCCGGCGTTCTCGGCGAGCAGCGCACCGCCGACGACATCGGTCGTGCTGCGTTCCATCGAAACGACCGCCTCGTTGGTGTCGGTTTGGATGGTGCGCACGAGAACCTCGATTTGCTTCGTCGCATTGGCCGCCCGCTCCGCGAGCCGCTGCACCTCGTCGGCGACGACAGCAAAGCCGCGTCCAGCCTCACCGGCCATCGACGCCTGGATCGAGGCGTTCAGCGCGAGAATGTTCGTCTGCTCGGCGATGTCGTTGATCAATTCGACGATATTGCCGATTTCCTGCGAACTCTCTCCGAGCCGCTTGATGCGCTTGCTGGTCTCCTGAATGGTTTCGCGGATCGTGTTCATGCCGTCGATCGTGCGGCGAACGGCGTCGCCGCCCTTGTGGGCGATGTCCACCGAGTGACGCGCGACGTCCGCGCAGCGCTCCGAGGTTCCTGATACTTCTTCGATGGAAGACGCCATTTCGGCCATCGATTCACTGGCCGATGATATCTGCCGCGATTGCGCGGCGCTCGCCCTCGCCATGTGCGCGGCAACCGACTGCGCCTGTTTCATCGCGCCGTCGAGCTGGATCGCACCCTCATTGATCGTCGTTACGAGCTCACGCAAGGCCTCGACCGCATAATTGATCGAATCGGCGATGGCGCCCGTGATGTCCTCGGTCACCGTCGCCTGCACGGTCAGATCGCCGTCGGCGAGACTCGACAATTCGTCCAACAGGCGCATGATCGCTTCCTGGTTGCGCTCGTTCTCGCGCACCCGCTGTTCGACGGTGCGACGCCGGTCGAGCGCCTTGGTATAGGCCCACGCGAGCGCCGCCAGACAAAACAACGAGACCCCGAGGGACGCGAGGATCCACGGCCTGTATGCGGCCATCGATCCGGCCTGCGCGCCCGCTCGCGCGGCGTAGGGTCGCGCGAGCGCCTGGGTGAGCGCGGGCAGCGTGCGTGCCGCGGCCTGGGCTCGCGACACGGGCTCGGAAGCGCCGATCGCTTTTCGGACGACTTCGACGAATTCGCGGTCGCGCTGCATGAACGCGTCCAGGTGCCCACCCGCGCCCGCGCCCGCGCCCGCGCCGGCGCCGGCGCCGTCGCCAGCGGACAAGCCGCGCACGACCTGGCTCAGAAATTCGAGGCTGTCGGCCAGACGCTGGGCGGTGGGCGCCGCATCGCCGACGCCCGCGGCCAGTCCGCTCAGATCCTGCTGGATGCGCTGCACGGTCAACTCGAAGCGCTCCAGGTAATGACTCATGCCGGCGAGCTTCTGCACGCCGCCGGCGCTCGCCATGTCGCCGAGTTCGGAAAGCAGCTTCGGCGCGAGCCGACGGGCGTCCCTGTTGGACGACTGAATCGTCTGCACCGCGGTCCGCGACGCCGCGATCGTCCCGACCGCCGAGTCGAGCTTCCGCCAATCAGCCGCGTCGGCGCCGCCGGTGACCTGTCCGCGCAGCGTCGCTTCCCGCGCCAGCGTGCGGCCCAATTCGTCGAACGATAGAGGATCGCCCCGCAACGCATTCCCGGCTTCGAACGGAATGCGCTGCAGCACGAGCGACAATTCGTCGCCCGGCGCGGCGCCGCCACCGGGTGCGCGCGCCAGCAGCGTGAGCACGGCGGCGGCGGCGATGCCGAGCGCGGCGGCCGCGGCGAGTCCCGGCAACACGCTGGACCAGGTATTCGTGGGTTTTTCGTTGGTCATGTTGCGATTCCGGCGGCGCTCAGGTCGCCGCCTGTAAGAACCCCTGGCTTTCGACGAGCGTCTTCAAACTCAGTACCGGCCAGACTTCGCCCCCGCGCCGGAATGCGCCGGCCAGGTAGCTGTCGCAGCGGATCACCGTCGGCGGTGGGTCGGCGCTGAATTCCTTTTCGGCGAAACGCCGGAATCCATGGACCTCGTCGACCATCAAGCCGACCGGAATTTCGCGGTGATTGACGACGACGACGCGCGTATTGCGGCCCGCCGCGGCAATCCCGCTCCCCAGAAACTGCCGCAGATCGATCATCGGCAAGAGCTGGCCGCGGATGTTCGCGAGGCCCTTGACCCAGGACTTGGCGCCTGGAATGCGGGTGACCGTGGCCGGATAGCCGAGCACTTCCCGGGTTTCCTCGCGGGCGACGAGAAACGTCTCGCCGCCCATTCGAAACGCCACTCCGACCCATTCGCGGCCGGCATTCGCCTCGGCGACGGCGCTCGTGCCGTTTACGCGGCTGCGCTTTTCGAGCTCCTGCAGCAACTCGAACGGCCGATCGCGCAGATCGCGAAGATTCGCCGCCGCACCGGCGTCGGCGGCGCTCATACGGACAGCGCCGCTTGAGCCTTCTCGACCAAGGCCTGCGCCGATACCGGCTTGACGATGTAATCCACGGCGCCTTGCCGCAATCCCCAGACCCGGTCGGTCTCCTGGCCCTTCGTCGTCACCATGATGATCGGAATCAGGCTGGTCTCGGGGTCGTTGATCAGGGTGCGCGTCGCTTGATAACCGTTGACGCCCGGCATGACAATGTCCATGAAAATCAGGTCCGGCTTCATCTCCCGCGCCTTTCGGATCCCCTCGGCGCCGTTTTCGGCCGCCGCGGTCCTGAAGCCGTGTTTTTCGAGCGCCTTCTGCATCACGAAGACCTCGGTGGGGGAATCGTCGACTATGAGGATCAGTGCCATCGTGGATTCTCCGTCATTTGCCCACGTGCGCTTCGATCGCCCCCAACAGCTCGTCCTTCGTGAACGGCTTGGTCAGGTAATGCTCCGAGCCGACTATGCGACCGCGTGCGCGGTCGAACAGTCCGTCCTTGCTGGAGAGCATGATGACCGGGATCTGCTTGAAGATCTTGTTGTGCTTGATCAAGGAACAGGTCTGATAACCGTCCAGGCGCGGCATCATGATATCGACGAAAACGATGTCCGGCTGGTGATCGGCGATCTTGGACAGGGCGTCGAAACCGTCGATCGCGGTGAACACCTCGCACCCCTCCTTGCTGAGGAGCGTTTCGGCCGTGCGCCGTATGGTCTTGCTGTCGTCGATGACCAGCACCTTGAGGCCGGTCAGTTTTGATTTGTCGCTGGCGGTCATACTGTCCTTTGAGAACCCGTTTTCCAAGACTCGGGGATGCTCGCGCCTGGGCCCGGAAATATGATGGCTTTTTAACATATCCAGGGTTGCCTAGCCATGTCACGGGGTTCACATTTCGGGCCAAACCGGCGCAAACAACGGCGCCGTGGTTCACACTTCCACGATCTGATCGGGTCCGGCGCGCGCTTGCGCTAGACTGCGGGCGCATCGCCGGACGGCGGCTCCGAGGAAACCCATGCCCACTGAAATTCGCCTGCTTGTCGTCATGGACCCGATCGACTCGATCAAACCGGCCAAGGACAGCACGCTCGCGATGCTCCTGGCGGCGCAAAAGCGCGGTTGGAATCTGTTCTATGCCGGGCAGAAGGATCTGTGGCTGCGCGACGGGGTCGCGTTCGGGCGCCTGGCGCCGCTGCGGGTCGCCGATGACCCCGCGCGTTGGTTCGACCTCGGCGCCGCCGAAATCGCGCCGCTCGGCGGCTGCGACGTCGTCCTGATGCGCAAGGATCCTCCGTTCGACACGGAGTATATCTACACCACCTACCTGCTCGAGCGCGCCCGCGACCAAGGCGCCCTGGTCGTCAACGACCCGCGCGGCCTGCGCGACATGAACGAAAAAGTCTACACCGCCTGGTTTCCGGAGTGCTGCGCGCCGACGCTGATCACGCGCGACATGCGCGACATGGGGGAATTCCTGCGCGAGCACGGCAAGGCCGTCTGCAAGCCGCTGCACGGCATGGGCGGCCGGTCGATCTTCGTGCTGGAGGAAGGCGACAAGAACCGCAATGTGGTTTTCGAGACCTTGACCGACTACGGCAGCCGTTATGCGATCGTGCAGCGGTATCTGCCGGAAATCACCACCGCCGGCGATTGCCGCATCATCCTCGTCGATGGAGAGCCCGTGCCCTACGCGCTGCGGCGCATTCCCGATGAAACCGACAATCGCGGCAACCTTGCGGCGGGCGCCCGCGCCGAAACCCGCCCGCTCACCGACCGCGACCGCTGGCTGTGCTCGAGAATCGGACCGGCATTGCGCCAGGCCGGCATGATTTTCGTCGGTTTGGACGTGATCGGCGACTACGTCACCGAAATCAATGTCACCAGTCCCACCGGTATTCGTGAACTCGACAAGAAATGCGGTGTCGATATTGGCGGGACCTTCATGAACGCGATCGCCGACCGCCTGGGATGACGCGTGAATTCGGATTTACTCCAAGCGGGCCTGCCGCCCGCGCAAGACCGGCTCGTGACGACCTGCTTTCTGGCCGCGTTGCTGCATGGAATCATCATTCTCGGCGTGAGTTTCAGCCCGCCGAAACCGGCGGCCGCTGACGGCGCGCAGAAGGGGCTGGAGGTGATCTTGGTCGATGACCACGGGCCCGCGGTCGCGGCCAGTCCGGACGCGCACTATCTGGCGCAGCGCAATCAAAAGGGCTCGGGCAACACCGTGGCGGACAAGCGCGCGCTGATCCCCAAGTCCTCTCCCGCCCCGGCCGACCACCCCGGGATGATCAACGGCGAAGGACTAGCCTACGGCGCGACGGGACGCGGGGCGGACCGGGAGGCGGTACTCGTGACCACGGCTCAAGCGACCCAGATCCGCTATTCGACGTCGGACGACGCCGCGGCGCAGCCGCTGCCCATTCCGATGCGCCTGGAGAAGCGCCCGGATTTCGGGATGGAGCCGAACGACGACGGCGTCGAACTGCGGCTGCGCGGCAAGGCGCGGCATGAATTGTGGATCGCCGCGGACACCCGTGCCACGGACGTGGCCGAGTACCTCGACCGCTGGCGGCGCCGCGTCGAGCGCATCGGCACGATGCATTTTCCGAGCGCGGCACAGGCCTCGAAACGCGGCGCCACGCCGGTCGTCGAGGTGACGATCGATGCCGACGGCCGGCTCGCCGACGCGGTCGTCCGGCGCAGCAGCGGCCGGCCGGAAATCGACGACGCGGCGATCCGGATTCTGCGGCTCGCCGCCCCTTTCGCGCCGTTTTCCCGCCAACTGCGCGCCCATCACGACCAGATACGGATCGCGTACCAATGGGAATTTCTCTCCGGCGCCGCCGGCGAGTCGAAGGTTCTGTATTCAGAGCCTGCGGCGGTGCGTTGAGCGCGGGGCTCGCAAGCCTCGCGCCGCTGCGAGATGATGTGCGCCTATGAACGGAGACGGCTACCTGACCAATCAGCTGCTGATCGCGATGCCGGCGATGGGGGATCCGAATTTCGCCCAAACCGTCGCGCTGGTTTGCGATCACAGCCCGCGCGGCGCGCTCGCGCTGATCGTCAACAAGCCCCTGCCGATGCGCATGGGGGAGATCTTCGATCAGCTGGAGATCAAGGTCGCGCAGGGTCCGTTGACGGAGCGCCAAGTCCTGCGCGGCGGCCCGATGCAGACCGACCGCGGCTTCGTGCTGCACCCTGCCGGCGGTCAGTGGGACTCGACGCTGAAGGTCTCAGAGCGCCTGCACGTGACGACCTCGCGCGACATTCTCACGGCGATGGCGCGCGGTGATGGGCCGGAAGAGGCCGTCGTCGCACTGGGTTACGCGGGTTGGGACGGCGGGCAGCTCGAGGATGAGATCCGCGCAAACGTCTGGCTGAACGCGCCGGTCGACGCGGCGATCATATTCGACCTGCCGTTCGAATCGCGTTGGGACGCCGCCGGCCGGCTGCTCGGAGTCGACTTGTCGCGCATCAGTTCGACGAGCGGGCATGCCTGAGATTGCGAACCCCGGTGCGCCGCGGGTGATCATGGCATTCGACTTTGGAACCCGCCGGATCGGCGTCGCCTGCGGTGACACCGTGAGCCGCACGGCCAGGGCGATCGCGACGCTGCCTTCGACCGGAGGCGCGCAGGCCTGGCCGGCGATCGCCAGCTTGATGCGCGATTGGCAGCCGGCGGCCGCGATCGTCGGCCTGCCGTATAATGCGGACGACACCGAGGGTCCGCTCGCGCGCGCGGCGCGTGGTTTCGCCGCCGGGCTCGCCGAACGGTTTCGAATACCGGTCGCGCTCGTCGATGAACGCTACTCGTCGCTCGAGGCCGAGGCTTCGCTGAAGTATGCCAGGGAAAGCGGACTGCGCCGCCGCCGCGTCGCCAAGGGCGACGTCGACGCGGCGGCGGCGCGCGTGATCCTGGAGCGCTGGTTCGAAACAAGCCGCGAGACACGATGCAATCACAACTAGATGATGCCGGCAGCCTGCGCCACCTCGTGACGCTCGAAGGTCTCGCGCGGGACCTGTTGACCGCGATCTTGGACCGCGCCGAGTCCTACCGCCGGCTGCCCGGACAACCGGCGTACGAGGGGCGCGAACTCGCCGGCGTCACCGTCGCCAATTTGTTCTTCGAGCCGAGCACCCGCACACGCGCATCGTTCGATCTCGCCGCGCGAAGGCTGGGCGCTCAGGTGGTGAATCTGGACATGCACTCGAGTTCGCGGGCGAAGGGCGAGACGATGCTCGACACCATCTACACGCTCGAAGCAATGAACGCCGACGTGTTCGTCATCCGCGACTCGGAAGCCGGACTGCCCGAGTACTTGATCGATCACGTCGCGCCGCATGTTTCGGTCATCAGCGCCGGCGAGGCCCACCTGTCGCATCCGACTCAAGGTTTGCTCGATGTCATGACGATCAGGTCCCACAAGCGTCCGTTTGCCGGGCTCAAGGTGGCCATAGTCGGCGACATCAGGCACTCGCGGGTCGCCCGCTCGACCGCGCGGGCGCTCGCCACGCTCGGAACGACGGACTTGCGGGTAGTCGCTCCGGAGTCGCTGCTGCCGGCCGAAGGCGAATTCCGCGGCGCGCAGCGTTTCACGCGAATCGAGGACGGCATCGCCGGAGCCGACGTCGTGATGATGCTGCGGATCCAGAAGGAACGCATGGCCGAGAGCGCCGCGCTCGACGATGCCGCTTATTTCCGCTCGTACGGGCTGACTGCGGCGCGTCTGCGGCTCGCGGCGCCGGACGCACTCGTCATGCACCCCGGACCGATGAACCGGGGGGTGGAAATCAGCTCCGATGTCGCCGACGGGCCGAATTCGGTGATTCGCGAACAGGTCAACAATGGGGTGGCGGTGCGCATGGCCGTGCTTGCGGCGATCACCGCCACGCTGACGCGGCACCGCCGGCCGCTTTGAGCGGCGGCGCCCCGCTCAGGCGTCGATGTGCATCAGCGCCTGGCCGGCGCGTATAAGCGCGCCGGCGACGATCCGCGCCGGAATCGAGATCCCCGGCGGCGCGAGCACGATGATCGTCGAGCCATGCTCGAACCACCCCATCTCCTCGCCTTTCGCGAGGTTGGCGGCGCACGGAATCACGTTCGGCCCCCGATAGCGCAGGTGCAGCCGCACGTCGACGAAGCGCAGTCTGATGCTGGCGACGAGTATCGCCGCCACGGGAACCAGCGTGATCAGGTGCCCGGAGCGTAGCCGGCATCGGATCACCGCCCGTTCGTTTCTGCAAAACAGGCGTTCGACGCGCTTCAACGCGACCGGATTCACGTTCCAGGTGTCACCGGAGATGTAGTCGACCCGTTCCACCGTGCAATCCTGCGGCGCGTGGAATCGGTGGTACATGCCCGCTGTCAGGCGCAGCGTGGCATAGCTGCCGCCGAGATGGTACTGCGCGAGCCGTGGGTCGCCGAGGAGGTCCACGATGGCGTAGGGGTGCCCCTTGGCCTGCAGCACGGTGCCGTCGCCGATTTCGCCGTGAGCGCCGACGAGCGCGTCGCAAGGGCTCGCCAGGCTCGACGGGTCGGCGTCCACCGGGCGCGCGCCGGCGGTCAATTCCCGCGTGAAGCACGCCTGCAGGCTGTTGAAGCGGGTCGTCTTGGCGTCGCGCAGGTCCAGGTCGCAGAACAGCTTCCAGATCGCGATGCCCGCGGCCGCGAACCAGCGGTTCTCGATTCGGCTCAGCCGTCCCATCAACCGTGTCGACCAGCGCCGCGGGATGCGGTTGGTCAGCAGGAAATTCAGATTCTCCGCGCCGATCAGCCGGCGCAGCCGGGCTCGCCCGGTCATCGAAGTGTCATTCATGTGAAATAGAGTTCCCTTGGAGGAATTTCGTGCCGAACAAAAATCTCATTCACGCGCCCGCGGTCATCGCGGCGGGACTCGCGGCCCTCGTCGTGCTCGGCACGGTGCTGCGCCGGCTGCGGCGGCGCCTGCAGCTCTCCGCGGCCAAGCATCCCTCGCTCGCCGGGCACTCGCGCCTGTCGCGCCGAGTCGCCGCGCAGTTGCCGCTGGTCGAATACGGCGATGATCGGTTCTTCCGCGCAGACGACGCGCCGGACGGTGACGCGGCGGCGCGGCGTGCCGGCTTCGAGCGGCTCGCGATGCACTTCGCGCAGCGCCATGCGGTCACGGCGAAGCTCACGGCCGAGACGCGGGCCGGCGTATCCGACCTGCAGTTCACGTCGCGCTACCGGGTGCCGTTTCAATTCAGCCGTTATGTGCGCGAGCGGCTCCCCGTCGGCGCGTTCGTCGAGTCTTCGGCCGGGGTCGAAGTCGTCGACCTCGACGGCAACCGCTTCGTCGACCTGACCGGCTCGTACGGCGTCAACGTGTTCGGCTACGATTTCTACAAGGAGTGCATCGCGAGGGGCGCCGAACGGGTGCGCGACCTCGGTCCCGTGCTCGGCGCCTACCACCCCGTCACCGCGTACAACGTCCGTCGTCTGCTCGAAATCTCCGGCCTGGATGAAGTCTCCTTCCACATGTCCGGCACCGAGGCGGTGATGCAGGCGGTGCGCCTCGCGCGCTACCACACCCGCCGGGACCATCTGGTGCGGTTTTGCGGCGCATACCACGGGTGGTGGGGCGATGTGCAACCGGGGGTCGGCAATCCGGTGCCCGCGCGCGAAACCTACACGCTGAAGGACATGGATGACGCCAGCCTGCGCGTATTGCGCACCCGCGACGACATCGCCTGCGTGCTGGTCAACCCCCTTCAGTCGCTGCATCCGAACTCGGCGGCGCCGGGGGACTCGACGCTGGTCGACAGCGGGCGCCGGGCGCACTTCGACCGCGACGCCTACGCGCACTGGCTGCGGGAACTTCGCACCGTGTGCTCCGCGCGGGGGATCGTGCTCATTTTTGACGAAGTATTCGTCGGCTTCCGGCTGGCCGCGGGCGGCGCGCAGGAATATTTCGGCGTTCGCGCCGACATGGTCACCTACGGCAAGACCGTCGCCGGAGGCCTCCCGGTGGGGGTGCTTTGCGGACGCCGCGAGCTGATGCGGCGATTCCGCGAGGATCGGCCCGCGGACGTCTGCTTCGCCCGCGGCACGTTCAACGCCCATCCCTACGTGATGGGCGCCATGCATGAATTTCTGCATCGTATCGAGGGTGAGCCGGTGCGCGCGCTCTACCGCGGCCTCGATGAGGTGTGGAATTCCCGGGCGCGTGCCGTGAACGGGCGCCTCGAGGCCGAGGGCCTGCCGGTGCGCGTCGCCAACCTGTCGACGATCTGGACCATGTATTACACCCGGCCGTCCCGCTACAACTGGATGTACCAGTTCTACCTGCGGGCAGCCGGCATCGCGCTGTCCTGGGTGGGAACGGGCCGCTTGATCTTCAGCTTGAACTTCTCCGACGCGGATTTCGACCTGGCGGCCGACCGGATCGTGTCGGCCGCCAGGCAGATGCAACAAGACGCGTGGTGGCGGGCCGGACCTGAAGTGACGAATCGGTCCATCAAGCGGCGCGTGCTCCGGGAGCTCCTTCAGGCCCGATTCTCGCCGATCGCCGGGTCGATCAACTCCCCGCGCAACAAATGGAGCGGCGATTTGCAGTAGAGCATGGCGTCGTGGAACGGGTCCGTCAAAATCTTCGTGATCCACACGAGCCCGGTCTGCAAGTCCTTGATGATCATCAGCTGCACCGTGCGGAACAGCAATCCGCCGATGCCGACGGCGAGCCAGACCTCGCCGACACGGCGCACGAAACCCGCATGGCTCGCGCCGGTCTTGAACACCCCGAAAAGCGTCGGATCGAACCACAGCACCGCCGGCGCCGCGGCCCAGATCGCGAGCAGCACGGCCTTGCGGCGCAGGTTGTAGCCCACCTTGATGTCCTCCTTGTGTTCGTGGGTCGCCTGATTGGCTTCGTCATAGCCTTTCGGCTCGAAGAAGAAATGCCCGGCCTGCCGGCTCGTCATGGCGAGCAGCCAGCCGATCAGCGCGGAGACCACCGGGTCCTTGAAGACCTCCGCGTAGGCGACGATGAAGCACAGCGCGCTGAAGAAGTGCAGCGATTGATTGATGCGGCTGTGATGATAGTAGCGATGATCGTCCCATCGCTGTATCGCAAGGGCTTCCTTGAAACTATGCATGTTGAATCCTCGAAGGGGGAGACGGGGTCGGAACTTCAGACAACGGAATATAGGATATTCATTGCAGCCTGATTACAGTGCGGCCGGGCGGCGCGACGCGGCGGAGGTTTGTAAGAAAACTTTGTCGCTCCCTTAACAAAAGCGTCATTGCCCGGTGAGATCGTGACGCTCGGCGCAGATCCGGATAGCGGCGCGGGTGGGCCATTCATGCGAATCATGATAGTCAGCGACGCCTGGCTTCCTCAGACCAACGGAGTCGTCAGCACGCTCGCGAACACGGCGGCGTGGCTCGAACGCTTCGGCCACGAGGTGAGCATGGTCACCCCGCGCGAATTCTCCAGCATTCCCTGCCCGACCTATTCGGAGATACGCCTGTCGCTGCTGCCGTACCGCGGCGTCGCCCGCCGCGTGGAATCCTTCGCGCCGCAGGCTCTGCACATCGCCACCGAGGGACCGCTCGGCCTCGCCGCCCGCCGCTATTGCGTCGGACATGGAGCGCGCTTCACGACCTCTTATCACACCCAGTTTCCGCAATATTTGCGGGCACGGTTTCCGGTGCCGCTCGGCCTGACCTACGGACTGCTGCGGCGTTTTCACGGAGCGGCGACGCGCTGCATGGTCAGCACCCCGTCCGTTCGGCGCGATCTGGAGGCGCGCGGGTTCGTCAACATCGCGACCTGGCGCCGCGGCGTGGACACGGAACTGTTCAAACCGCGGGAAAAATCGTTCCTGAACCTGCCCCGCCCGATCGCCGCCTACGTCGGCCGCGTCGCGGTCGAAAAGAACATCGGCGCATTTCTGGAGATGAGCTGGCCCGGCAGCAAGATCGTGATCGGCGACGGTCCGGCGCGCACCGGGCTGCAATCGCAGTTCCGGGACGCGCATTTCCTCGGGTTCCGATTCGGTGAGGACCTGGCGATGCACCTCGCCGCCGCCGACGTCATGGTCTTTCCGAGCCGTACCGACACGTTCGGACTGGTGAACCTGGAAGCGATGGCCTGCGGAGTCCCGGTTGCCGCCTATCCGGTCACGGGGCCCGTCGATGTCATCGACGACGGCGTCACGGGCGCGCTCGACGAGGATCTCGCGCGCGCCGCGGCGCGCGCGCTCACCCTGGATCCGAAGGGCTGCCGCGACCGCGCGCTGCGCGCCGGATGGGATGTGTGCAGCCGCGAGTTCGAGCGCAATCTGACGTCATGCACGGCCGCCACCGCGGCGGCGGCCGCGCCGGCCCCGTACGTCAGCCAAAATTGATCTTGGCTTCGAGATTGCTGCGGGAGTCGGCGCTGGACAGCGCCTCCTCCAGTTCGATGCGTCCCTCGCGCACGAGGTTGTAGAGCGAGCTGTCGAAACTCAGCATCCCGCGCTCCGTGCCGGTTCTGATCGCCTCCTTCAAGCCGATCACGTCGCCCTTCTTGATCAGGTCGCTGATGTGGGGGGTGTTGACCATGACCTCGGAGGCGGCGACACGCACGCCGCTTTTCGCGGGGACCAGGCGCTGTGAAAGGACGGCCCGCAGGTACTGGGACAGGTCCAGGAATATCTGGCTGTGCTGGTCGCGCGGGAACATGTTGATGATGCGGTCGAGCGCCTCCGCGCAATTGTTCGCGTGCAGCGTCGCGATGCAAAGATGGCCGGTCCCGGCCAGCGTGATGGCGGATTCCATCGTTTCACGGTCGCGGATCTCGCCGATCAGCACGACATCCGGCGCCGCGCGCACGGCGCTGCGCAGCGCGCGCGCGAAGGACTTCGTGTCGAGCCCGACCTCGCGCTGATTGATTATCGATTTCTTGTTCGAGTGCAGGAATTCGATCGGATCCTCGATCGTCAATATATGGTCGGACGAGGTCTCGTTGCGGTAGTTGATCATCGCCGCGAGCGTCGTCGACTTTCCGGCGCCGGCGCCTCCCACCATCAGGATCAGGCCGCGCTTGAGCATCACGAGGTCCTTCAGGACCTCGGGCATGCCGAGATCCTCGAGCCGCGGCATCTCCGCGGTGATGTAGCGCAGCACCATCGCCGGATAGCCGCGCTGATAGAAGACGTTGACGCGAAATCGGCCTAGGCCGGGCTCGGATATCGCGAAATCGATCTCCAGCTCCTCGTTGAAATGATCGATCTGTTCCTGCGTCATCAGGCCGAGCGCCGCCTGGCGCACCGTTTCGGGACTGAGAACCTGCTTGTTGACGGGGAATATCTTGCCTTCGATCTTGATCTTGACCGGCGCGTTGCAGGTGAAGAACAGGTCCGAGGCCTTTTTCTCCACCATCAGCTTGAACAGCGGCTTGGTGTTCATCGACTGCGCGGGAGCGGCGGCGGACATGCGTTAAAACACCTGGCCTTCTTCTTCCTCGAGAATCTTGAGCGACTGGCCCGGATCCTCCGGGTTCTTGAGTTCGCGCTTGCTCTCGAGCTTGACGCGCAGGCGCAGTTCATTCTTGGAGTCGGCGTTGCGCAAGGCATCCTCGTAGGAGACGAGTCCGGCCTCGTAAAGCTCGAAAAGCGCCTGGTCGAATGTCTTCATGCCGAGCCGGTTGGAGCGCGCCATGACGTCCTTGATCTTGGACACATCGCCCTTGAAGATCAGATCGGAGATCAACGGCGACTGCAACATGATTTCCATCGCGGCGATCCGGCCGGACCCGGATTCCCGCGGCAGCAGGCGCTGCGAAATCAACGCCCGGATGTTCAAGCTTAGGTCCATCAGCAGCTGCTCGCGCCTCTCCTCGGGAAAGAAGTTGATGATCCGGTCCAGCGCTTGATTGGAGCTGTTGGCGTGCAGCGTCGCGAGCACGAGATGCCCCGTCTCCGCGAACTGGATGCAATATTCCATCGTCTCGCGATCGCGGATCTCGCCGATCAGGATCACGTCCGGCGCCTGCCGCAGCGTGTTCTTGAGCGCGAGGTGCCAGCTTTCGCAGTCGACGCCGACCTCGCGATGGGTGATCACGCAGCCCTTGTGCGCGTGCACGTACTCGACCGGATCCTCGATGGTGACGATGTGGCCGCGGGTCTTCTCGTTGCGGTAACCGACCATCGAGGCGAGCGATGTCGACTTGCCCGAACCGGTTCCGCCGACGAGGATCACCAAGCCGCGCTTGGAGAGCACCACGTCCTTCAGCACCGACGGCAGTTCGAGTTCCTCGAGCGACGGTATCTTCGCGTTGATGGTGCGGATGACCGCGCCGGTGAAGCCCTGCTGGATGAAGGCGCTGACGCGGAACCGGCCGATTCCGGGCGGCGCGATCGCGAAATTGCATTCCTTGGTGGAGTCGAAATCCCGGGTCTGCCGGTCGTTCATGATCGCGCGGACCATCCCGGCGCTCTGCTCCGGGGTCAACGTACGTTCGGACTGCGGCCGGATTTCCCCGTCGATCTTGATCGCCGGCGGAAATCCGGCCGTGATGAACAGGTCGGATCCTTTTTTCTCCACCATGCGCCGCAGCAGATCCTGCATCAACCGAATCGCTTGTTCGCGTTCCATATCAGATGCTGTCCTTGTTCTGCGCCTTGAAGCGTGCTTCCTCGCGGCTCACGACACCCTTTTGCACGAGGTCCTGCAGGCACTGGTCCAGGGTCTGCATGCCCTGGCCCTGACCGGTCTGGATGGCCGAGTACATTTGCGCAATTTTTCCCTCGCGAATCAAGTTGCGGATCGCCGGGGTGCCGATCATGATTTCATGCGCTGCGATACGGCCGCCGCCGACGCGCTTCATCAAGGTCTGGGAAATAACGGCGCGCAGGCTCTCGGACAGCATCGCGCGCACCATTTCCTTTTCGGCCGCCGGGAAAACGTCGACGATGCGATCGATCGTCTTGGCGGCGGAACTCGTGTGCAGGGTGCCGAACACCAGATGCCCGGTCTCTGCGGCGGTCAGTGCCAGCCGGATCGTCTCCAGATCGCGCATCTCGCCGACCAGCACGACGTCCGGATCCTCGCGCAGCGCCGAGCGCAGCGCCTCGCTGAATCCCAGGGTGTCCCTGTGCACCTCGCGTTGATTCACCAGGCAGCGCTTGCTTTCATGGACGAACTCGATCGGATCCTCGATGGTTATAATGTGATCGGGGCGGTTGTCGTTGCAGTGGTTCACCATGGCCGCAAGGGTGGTGGATTTCCCGGATCCGGTCGGCCCCGTCACCAGCACGAGTCCGCGAGGAAGCATGCACAAGTCTTTGAAACTTTTGGGGGCGTTCAATTCGTCCAAGGACAGGATCGTCGACGGGATGGTGCGAAAGACCGCCCCCGCGCCGCGATTCTGGTTGAACGCATTGACCCGGAATCGCGCGAGCTTGGGGATCTCGAAGGAAAAGTCCGTCTCGAAGAATTCCTCGAATGCCTTCCGTTGCTTGTCGTTCATGATGTCGTACACCATGCTGTGCACTTCCTTGTGCGCGAGCGCCGGCATATTGATGCGTTTGACGTCGCCGTCGACGCGTATCATCGGCGGCACCCCCGCGGAGAGGTGCAAGTCCGACGCGTTGTTCTTCACCGCGAACGCGAGAAGCTGCGCGATATCGACCGCCATCGACGGCTCCTAATCCGGCCCATTTCGGCCGCAAGCAGTATATAAGAGGGTGTCCTCACCCAATATGTTAATTGGTCCGCAAAATTTCGCGGTCAGGCTGCGCGATATCCGCGATCGGATCGCGCGCGCCGCCGAAAGCGCCGGGCGCGATCCCGCGTCGATCACCTTGGTCGCCGTCGGCAAGACGCATCCTGCCGCACTTTTGCGCACCGCGGCGACCGCCGGCGTCACGGATTTCGGAGAAAACTACCTGCAGGAGGCGGCCGGCAAGCTCGATTTGCTCGCCGACCTGCCGCTGCGCTGGCATTACATCGGCCGGCTTCAGGCCAACAAGACGCGCGCGATCGCCACTCGCTTCGACTGGGTGCACGGCGTCGATCGGGCCGATATCGCGCGGCGCCTGTCGGAGCAGCGCTCCCCGCATGCGCCGCCGCTGAATGTCTGCATCCAGGTCGCGCTGGCGGCCGAGACGAACAAGGGAGGGATCCCCCCGGCAGGGGTCGCGGACCTGGCGGCGTCGACCGCCCAGCTGCCCCGCTTGCGGTTGCGGGGGCTGATGTGTCTGCCGCCGCCGCAGGCGGACCCGGCGCGACAGCGCCCGGTTTTTGCCGCCATGAGGGCGCTGCTGCAGGAATTGAACGCGCGCGGGCTAGCCCTCGACACCCTGTCGATGGGGATGAGCGAGGATTTCGAGGCGGCGATCGCCGAGGGCGCAACCATGGTGCGCATCGGTTCGGCCTTGTTCGGTCCGCGGCAATGAATCACTGAATGCAGGGGAAACCAGCATGAACGACTTCGGCAACCTAACCTTCATCGGCGGCGGCAACATGGCCGCGGCATTGATCGGTGGCCTGATCAAGCGCGGCGTCCCCGCGGGGCGAATCACGGTTTCGGATCCATCCCCCGACAGGCGGCGCCAGCTGGCGCTCGAGTTCGGCGTGGCGGTGGCATCGGACAACGCACAGGCGGCGGCAGCGGCCGAGGTCATCGTATTGGCTGTGAAACCACAACAAATGCACGCCGTGGCGACCGGGCTCGCGCCGCGAAGCGGCCCGTCCCCGGCATTGATCGTGTCGGTGGCCGCCGGCATCCCGCATGGCGCGCTCGCGCGCTGGTTCGGCCCGCGGGTGCCGATCGTGCGGGCGATGCCGAATCGACCCGCGCTGAACGGCTTCGGCGCCACCGGCATGTACGCGCCGCCCGGCGTCGGCGCGGCGTACCGGGCGCTCGCCGAATCGATCATGAGCACGGTCGGCGCCACCGTGTGGGTGGAGCATGAATCGCAGATGGATGCCGTAACCGCGTTGTCCGGCAGTGGACCGGCCTATTTCTTCCTTTTCATGGAGGCA
>JAJYAR010000269.1 GCA_021779435.1 bacterium | reverse complement strand
ACGGAGCCCCCCGCTATGCCCCTGATCCTAGGCCGGTTCCCAGCTTCCTCGCTCTCAGCGTGGTAAAGTCCCGCTAGCGCACAGGGCCGCGAGCGGCGCACGCCGCGCGGCTCCGTTGTGCGCGTTGGAAGGAGAAACCTCGCTCCGGACTGCGAGGCCGGCGGTTTCGCCCAGGACACCGTTATCATCGTGGTAGGGCCGGTATGCAAACCGCACAGAACGGAGCGCCTCCGCGGCCCTTCGCGCTCCCGTGGAAAGGAAACCAATCCATGCGCAATTCCCTGCTTTGGACGGCCGTTGTGGCCGCTTCCTTCGCCGTGTCAGCCGCCGCTGCGGCCAAATCGGTAAACGTGAGCCTCTACGACGGTAAGGGAGCCAGTGTCGGGACCGCGAAGATCTCCTCTACACCCACCGGAGTGAGCGTCAAACTCAACGTTCATGGGCTGCCCCCGGGCGAGCACGCCCTTCACTTCCACCAGAACCCGAAGTGCGATGGCCCGGATTTCACCACCGCCGGCGGCCACTTCAATCCCGAGCATAAGCACCACGGCCTGCAGAATCCCGAAGGACCGCACGCAGGCGACATGCAGAACTTCACAGTGAATAAGAAAGGCAAGGCGAAGGCCACCATCGCCAACGAGCGGGTCACGCTTGGCGGGGGCGCCAATTCGCTTCTCGCCAATGGTGGAACGTCGCTGGTGATCCACGCTCAGCCGGACGACATGAAAACGGACCCCGCAGGCAACGCCGGACCTCGCATCGCCTGCGGCGTGATCGTTCCCTGACGCGGGGCAAGCGCACAGGCCGGCGAGAGGCGTTAGCCGCGCGGCTCCGTTGTGCGCGATCCAAGCTAAACCGAGCGCAGGTCCATTCCGCTCATCTCATTGGGCTGCGGCACGCCCATCATGCCGAGGATGGTCGGCGCGATGTCGCGCAATGAGCCGTTAGCCTTCAGCGGGCGGCGCGCTTCGTCGACCACAATCAGCGGCACCGGATTCGTCGTGTGATACGTGTGCGGTCCCTTGGTAACCGGGTCGATCATGGTTTCCGCGTTGCCGTGGTCTGCGGTGATGAGCCACGTTCCGCCGTGGCGCTTCAGGGCCATGTGGATCTCGCCCAGGCAGCCGTCCACGGTTTCGACGGCACGCACCGTGGGCTCCAGTTTGCCGGAGTGGCCCACCATGTCCGCATTGGCGAAGTTCATCACCACCACGTCCATACCGCCCTTTTCGATCGCCTTGACGACAACTTCCGTAATCCCGGCCGCGCTCATCTCGGGCTTCAGGTCATAGGTGGCGACCTTCGGGGAAGCCACCAGTTCCCTGCTCTCTCCCGGATACGGTTTCTCGTTGCCCCCGTTGAAAAAGTAAGTCACATGCGCGTATTTCTCGGTCTCCGCCACCCGCAGGTTCTTCCAGTTCAACCCGCCCATGACGTTGGCCAGGATGTTGTGCGGATGCTCCCGCGCGAGCACAAACGGGCAATGGAACGTCTTGTCGTACTCGGTCATGGTGACGTGGTGCAATCCGCGCGGCGCCTTGCCGTGGTAGGGAACCGTCACGTCGCCGCTAAGCGCCATGGTCATCTCGCGCCCGCGGTCGGCGCGGTAGTTGAAGAAGATCGACACATCGTCGTCGCGGATCAAACCCACCGGCTCGTTGCGGGCATCCACGACCGTCACCGGCTCGAAGAACTCGTCCGTAACGCCCTTTTCGTAGCTCTGCCGGATGGCAGCCACCGGGTCCGCCGTCTTCTCGCCGCCTCCGAAACGGAGCGCATCAAACGCGCGCTCCACGCGTTCCCATCGCTTGTCGCGGTCCATGGCGTAGTAGCGGCCGCTTACAGTGGCGATTCGGCCTACGTGCTTTTCCCGAAGCACCTTCTGGAGTTCTTCGATGAAGCCCGCCCCGCTGTGCGGCGGCGTGTCGCGGCCGTCGAGGAAGCAGTGCACGCAGACGTCGTTCAGCTCGAAACGATGCGCCATTTCGAGCAGCGCGTAGAGATGCGTCAACAGCGAGTGTACGCCGCCGTCGCTGCACAGCCCCATCAGGTGCAGGCGCTTGCCCCGGGCGCGCTTCATGGCCTCCACCAGCACCGGATCGTCGAAAATCTCGCCGGTCGAGATCATCTGGTCGATCCGCGTGACGTCCATCTGGATGATCCGCCCGGCGCCGATGTTCAGGTGTCCCACCTCGCTGTTGCCCATCTGCCCTTCCGGCAGGCCGACACTCGGCCCCGAGGTCCGCACCAGTGTGTTCGGGTATTCGCGCAGCAGCGCGTCGTAGTTGGGCTTGCGCGCCAGTGCGATGGCGTTGCCTTCGACGGCCGGGGAAAATCCCCAGCCGTCGAGAATCGTTAATACCAACGGATGTTGCGCGGCCATTAGCGGCGGAATGCCTTTCCGCCGGGGAACTCAGCCGCCGAGCCCAGTTCTTCCTCAATCCGGATGAGCTGGTTATACTTGGCGATGCGGTCCGTGCGGCTCGCCGACCCGGTCTTGATCTGGCCGGCGCGGGTCGCAACGGCGAAATCGGCGATGAACGGATCCTCGGTTTCGCCCGAGCGGTGCGAAATCACCGCGGTGTAGCCGGCATCGTCCGCCATATGCACCGCGTTCAGCGTCTCGGTTAGGGATCCGATCTGGTTCAGCTTCACCAGGATCGAATTCGCAATGCCCTTGGCGATACCGCGGGCGAAAATTTCCGTGTTGGTTACGTAAATGTCGTCGCCAACAAGCTGAATCTTGCCGCCCAGCGTATCGGTCAGCAGCTTCCAGCCGTCCCAGTCCGATTCCGACATGCCGTCTTCGAGCGACACGATGGGATACTGCCGGACCCAGTTCGCCCAGAACTCGACCATCTGCTCGCTGGTCCGCTCGCTCTTGTCGGATTTCTTGAAGACGTACTTCTTCTTCTCGTCGTCGTAGAACTCGCTCGCCGCCGGATCGAGCGCGATGCCGATATCTTCGCCGGGCTTGTAGCCTGCCTTCTGGATCGCCTCGAGCACCACTTCGAGCGCCTCTTCGTTCGACTTCAAATTCGGTGCGAAGCCGCCCTCGTCGCCCACCGCCGTCGAGTAGCCGCGCTTTTTCAGCACGCCTTTCAACGTGTGGAACACCTCGGCGCCCATGCGCACGGCGTCGGCAAATTTCTTGGCGCCGAAAGGCACCACCATGAACTCCTGCGGGTCCACGGAATTGTCGGCGTGCGCGCCGCCGTTGAGGATGTTCATCATCGGCACCGGAAGCAGCGTTGCCTGCGCGCCGCCCAGGTAGCGATAGAGAGGCGTCATCTGCGAGTTCGCCGCCGCCCGCGCCACGGCCATCGACACAGCCAGAATGGCGTTCGCGCCCAGCGAACCCTTGTTGTTCGTCCCGTCGAGCGCGATCATTGCGTGATCGAGCCCGGCCTGGTCGAATGCCGACATTCCCAGCACCGCCGGCGCGATTTTTTCACTAATATTCGTCGCCGCGGTTCGCGTGCCCTTGCCCAGATAGCGTGACTTGTCGTTGTCGCGCAGTTCAACAGCTTCAAATTCGCCGGTCGAGGCGCCCGATGGCACCGCCGCCCGGCCAAAACTGCCGTCTTCCAGTTCTACATCGGCCTCCACGGTCGGATTACCGCGCGAGTCCAGAATTTCTCGTCCAATGACCTTGATGATTTGCATAAGCCACCATTGTGGCATCTTCGGTGACCCGAACTAGTTCCCGGTATCATCAGGAAGAATGCCCCGAACCGATGTCTACTTGAAGGTCGAGTTGTCCCACGGCTCCGGCGAGGATGCCGGAGCGCTCGCCGCCGAACTCTGCCGTATGCTGCGCAAGCAGTACGCTGTCCGAGCCGCGGAGGTGCAGAGCGTCCACGCGCGAACGGAAGATCAGCCGAAAAGTTCGCGGTAGGTTTTTTCGAAGTACCGGTCCGTCATCCCGGCGATGTAATCGCAGACGATCCGGTGCGCCGGCTGCTCGCTCAATCCTTCCCGGTAGCTGTCGGGCAGCCGCTCCGGGCCGTCCATGAAGTAGGTGAACATCTGCGCGATGCGGGTGGTGGAGGCACGGCGCTCGGCAAGCAGCGTCTCGGAGCCGTAAACCATTTTGTGCAGGAAATGTTTTAGTCCGCGGTTCAGCCGCTGCGTTTCTTCCGTCAGGCGAACCAGCCGCGCCGGATGGCTCCGAACGTCTTCGACACTCCCGGCGCCGGCCGCAAGACTCGCTTCCCGCGTCCCCTCGATTAACCCCGTGACCAACGCGTCCACCAACTGGCGCAGGACTTCGTAGAATCGTTCCCGCTCGGTCGCGCCGGGAAACTGTGTCGCCTCCCGTTCCCATAGCGCGGCGAACTCCTCGATCGCCGAACACGCCGAGTCCGCATCCACCAGTCCGGCCGACCAGGCATCGTCCAAGTCAGCCGTGTTGTAGGCGATCTCGTCGGCTAGGTCGATGATTTGCGCCTCGAGGGGCGGACGCAAGCCGGGGAGATATTCCTCAAACTCCCGGCTGTCTACCGGCGATAAGTCTTTTGAATGTTTGAGGATGCCCTCCCGGACCTCGAACGTCAGGTTGAGGCCCGGAAATCGCGCATAGCGTTGTTCGAACGTCTCCACAATCCG
>JAJYAR010000268.1 GCA_021779435.1 bacterium | reverse complement strand
GGTCGCCATCTGAGTGCCGTGACCGCTATAGCCCATCGAGAAGTAGACGCCATCGCGCTCGCCGGCACGCGGCAAGCGGTCGCGCGTCATGTCGACCATGCCTCCCCAGCAGTAATCGACGCGCGCATCGGCCAGTTCCGGAAATACCGCAATCATCGACTCGCGCAGTATCACCCCGCTCTTTAGATCCGAAGCCGCATTACTCGCCGCAAAGCGTGCCCGCCCTCCGAAGAGCAGACGACTGTCGGGCGTGACGCGGAAGTAGTTGACGAAATTCCGTGTGTCCGTCGTCATGCGTCGACGCGGTGTCAGCCGGTCAAGGAGGTCGACGGGTAGTGGTTCTGTGACGATCAGGAATGCGCCGACCGGCACGATTCGGCGGCGAATCCAGCCGAACGGACCGATCCTTGAAGTGCCCGTCGCAAGCAGGACCTGCTGCGCGCGTACGGTCCCGCTCGGGGTGCACACATCGTGCATCTGACCGGCGAGTCGCCGCAATCCGGTCACCGGGGCATTCTGGTAGATCAAGGCCCCGCGCCGCGCTGCTGCTTCGGCCAGTCCGTGACCGAACCGGCCCATGTGCATGCCGGCGCTCTTCTCGAAGATTAGCCCACCGTAATAGCGATCAGAACCGATTTCCGTGTGCAGGTCGCCGCGCGGGAGCATGCGCGTCTCAGGATCGACATGCCGTGCCAGGAGTTCCTGTGACCGGGCAAGCTTCTCATAGTGTTGCGGCTTCGCCGCAAGCTTGAGCTTGCCGACCCGTTTGAAATCGCACTTGATCCCCTCCTCGGTGACGATCGACTCGACCTTGGAAACGGCGGCGTCGAAAGCCCGGTAGAGGCCGATTGCCCGGTCAAGTCCGAGCCGGGTCGAGAGTCCATGAAAATCCTGCGCGAAGCCGTTATTGCACATGCCACCATTGCGGCCGGAAGCAGCATTCAATATGGTGCCCGCCTCCAAAACGACCACGCGAGCACCTTTGCGGGCGAGCGCAAGGGCGGCGGAGAGACCGGTGAACCCCGCGCCGACGACCACGACATCCGCATCGCCGTGAGGGGGGCCCGCGGCGGAAGAGGTAAACGACGGCGCCGAATCAAGCCAATAAGACATCATTTTCATCAGAGTCATCCCCAAGCGAGGGTCGCGTTGAACCGTGAAGCGCCTGCACCGCGAGTTCCATCCAGCCAAGGATTCATCGCCCTCACCAACCCCTCATGCGCGGCCACGTTGCGAACAGCTCACGACTGCCTGGACGTACCACATGGTAACAGTCGTGTTGCGCTCCGGTGGCGCAGGCGTGATTCGGGAGAATTCTCACCCGGGTCCCGATCGGAAGATCAGGCAGACGCGAGCCACTGCCGGGTCGCACGCTGACGATACCGTGCTCCTGGCTGGCATCAGAGACGATCAGATCGCCTACCGGCCGCCCCTCAACGTCGCAGACGACCCCGTAGCCCTGATCGACCGGGTGCCGCGCGGTACCGCGATCACGAGACAACGCCATCCATCCGGCGTCGATGAGCAGCCAGCCCTTTTCGGTCCTGTGCCCGATCACCGTCGCCAATACCGAGAGCGCGATATCGTCGATCGCACACACGCCAATGCCGTGCATCACGAGATCGAAGAATACGAACACCCCGGCACGCACCTCGGTGACCCCGGAGAGATCCTGCGCGAAGTGCGCCGTGGGGGTCGAACCGACGCTGACGACGGGCGCCTCGTGCCCCGCCGCGCGCAGACGCTCGGCTGCACTGACCGCCGCCACACGTTCAGCTTCCGCGGCCTGCGGAAGACCCATCCCTCCACGGCATGAGTACGATTCACCCGCGTGCGTCAAGACGCCCCGTAGATCGACACCGCCCGAGCGCAACACGGCGGCGATTGCAAGTAGCTGCGGGTCGTCGGGCCGGACTCCGCCTCGATGTCCGTCGCAGTCGATCTCGATGAGCACCCCCGGCGTGCCGCGGGTCGAGTGCGCCGCCGCGACGAGCGCGCGGGCCTGCTCGGGCGAATCGATGAGCACGCTGAGATTCATACCGCGCGCATTGAGCGCCTGGACGCGCGCGATTCTTCCGGGTGCCAGCCCGACGGCATAGGTCATGTCCGTGATGCCGCAGCCGGCGAAGTACTCCGCCTCCTGCAGAGTGGAAACCGTGATCGGACCGGCACGATCTCCAAGTAGCCGCTCCACGACATCGATCGACTTCGCTGTCTTGACATGTGGGCGAAAGGAAACCCCGAAGGAGGTCAACCGCCGCGTCAGCCGGTCGATATTCCGTTCCATCCGCGTAACGTCGAGCACCAACGAGGGCGTCTCAATGTCATCGAGCGAATGCGCTGTGGTGCCCACGAAGCGAGCCTCAGGCCGGACGGTGGGTTGCATAAACCTTCTTCACGTGGACCTCGCTGATCCACGCGCATTCCGCGCCGCGAGCGCACAGAAGCGTATCCCCTCGGGAAAAGGAGACCGAGCCACCGGAGTCTTCCAAGGTGACGGCCCCATCCAGGAGGTGCATCAGCTCAATATGCCGGTACACCATCGGGCGGCGATGGTACGGCGTCGAATCCCAGGTTCCACAGACGAACTCGCCGCTGACCGAGCGGAAATCCGCATGATTGCGACACGCCGGCGTCGGTCCTACGAGGAGTTCCGCGAGCGGGGGGCTGGACGGGACGAGTGACGCGTCGGCGTCGATCGGCACGACGTCCATGGTGCGCACTGATGTCGTTGGGCAAGCCATCACCACGGCCTTCGTCGCCCCCGAGGCACGCCACTCAAAGCTCAGGCCCGCGGGTAGAACGGCACTCTGACCCGCCCCGATGACCACGGTATCCCCGCTCCCGCGAAAAGCGAGCTCACCCGAGAGTGCCATGACGAATTCGTCGGCCGGCATCGATGTCACCCGGCCGCCGCCATTCGGCGCAAATGCCGTGACCAGCGCACCGTGATCCGAAAATACCGGCGCGGCCCGGCCGGTCAGCCAGTCGTTCGTCGCCCTTGCCGAGGCAGCATAGTCACGCAGATCAATGACTTTCTTCACTCGAATTGACTTCATACTGAAACCTCATCCGATGGATTGACTGTATAGCGCGTACGGCGTGACCTGCGGGCGACAGCGGCGGCAATATTCAATCCCTGGTTCATGGTCATCCAACCACCGTAAGCGCCAGCATCAGTACCCGAGAATCGCCTTCGTCTCGAGATACTCCTCGAGCCCGAAGACCCCGTATTCCCGACCGTTACCGGAGCGCTTATAGCCGCCGAACGGCGCGAAGCCGCTCCACTTCGGGTAGTTGATATGGACCTGTCCAGATCGGATCTGTCGGGCAGCGCGCCGCGCCCGTTCCGGATCGCATGACTGAACGTGGGCACCCAGCCCATACTCCGTCGAGTTCGCCAGTTCGATTGCATGCTCCTCATTTTCATATGGCATGATTACGAGCACCGGGCCGAATATCTCCTCCCGTCCTAAGCGCATCTGCGGCATGACGTCCGAGAAAATGGTCGGGCGGGTAAAGTAGCCGCGCTCGAGCCCTTTGGGCCGGCCGGGTCCGCCGCAAATTAGGCGCCCCCCCTCGGCGATTCCGGCTTCGATCATTGCCTGAACACGCCGGAATTGCGCCGCATTCGCAATTGGTCCCATGGTCGTCATCGGATCGCTCGGATCCCCGACCACGAATCTCGCCGCTTCAGCGGCCGCGAGTTCCTCCCCCTCCGCGAGGCGCTCCTTCGGAACCAGCATCCGCGTCGGCGCGCTGCACGACTGTCCGGCATTGCGCATGGCAGATTGGACGCCCTTTGGCACGCCGATCGAGAAATCGGCGTCATCGAGGAATACGTTCGGCGACTTTCCGCCGAGTTCTTGGACCACGCGCTTCACCGAGGATGCCGCCGCCTGCGCAACCGCCACACCGGCGCGCGTAGATCCGGTGATCGAGATCAAGTCGACGTCGTCATGCTGCGCGAGCGTCGCGCCCACGGTCTCACCCGTGCCGACCACGAGGTTGAACACCCCGGGGGGAACTTCCGCATCGTGCATCACTTGAGCGAAGAGTAAGGCGCTAAAGGGGGTGAGTTCGCTCGGCTTGAGAATCATCGTGCAACCGGCCGCGATCGCCGGCGCCACTTTGGCGGTAATTTGATAAAGTGGCCAGTTCCAAGGCGTGATCAGCGCGCAAACGCCGATCGCCTCGCGGGCAATCGCCATCCCGTCCTCGATCTTTAAAAACGAGTAATGGCGCAGGACATCCGTCTGCACGCGCACGTGTTCGATGGCGAGCGGCACCTGCGATGCTCGTGCAAAGCCGACGGGCGCCCCCATTTCCGAAACGAGCGCCTGCGCAAAGGACTCGGCCCGTTCGGCCAGCAGGTGGAGCCCGGCCCCGCCCAGCTCGTCGCGCGCCGACCGGGTGAAGGAGGTGAGGCGATCGGGTGTCCGGGAGGCGGCCTCGAGGTCGTAGGACCAGCGGGGCCATTCGGCGAGGCGAAAGCCGGTTTCGGCCTGCTCGTTGAGGTCCATGAGGGCGTGGACGGCTTCGTGGCGGTAGTGCTCGAAATCCTGGGAGGTCATGGGAACGGGAGCGAATCTCAATTATCGCAGCAGGCGCGGGCAGCCGTTTGCCGGTCCCGGGCGTCAATTAC
>JAJYAR010000267.1 GCA_021779435.1 bacterium | reverse complement strand
CGAGGGCGGCGCCGTGTCCTTGATGACCTGCTACAACGCGGTCAACGGCGTGCCCGGACCCGCCAACACGCTCCTCGTCGGGCAGATTCTCCGCGGTGAATGGGGCTTCCGCGGCGCCGTCGTCGGCGACGTCGACAACGTCAGCGACATGTGGCGCAACGGCGGTCACGGCTTCTCGAAGGACTCCGCCGAGGCGAGCGCCACCGCCATCAAGGCGGGCAACGACCTCTGCAGCGGCACCACGTATAAGAGTCTCGGTGACGCCCTGACCCGCGGGATCGTCGCCGAAGCCGACATCGACACGGCTCTGCGTCGTCTCTTCGCGTTGCGCTTCCGTCTCGGCCAGTTCGATCCCGCGGACCGCGTCCCGTACCGCGCCATCCCGGCCTCCGCCAACGCCACGCCCGAGAACGACCGGCTCGCGCTCGAAGCGGCCCGCCAGAGCCTCGTGCTGCTGAAAAACGACGGCGCGCTGCCCTGGAACGCGAGGGACCTCAAGACCGTCGCCGTCCTTGGCCCGACCGGCACCGAGGGGTCCGCCCTCGTGGGAAATTACAACGGCACGCCGCGCCGGATGGTCACACTGGCCGACGGGCTCCGCGCGAAGCTCCAGCCGCTCGGCATCCGCGTGCTCGTCGAGAAAGGCGTGCCACTCGTGAAGGGCTTCCGCGTCAGCGGCCAGCCGTTCGCCGCGGGCGTGCTCTTCAGCGACGCCGGCCGCACCCAACCCGGACTCCGCGGCGAGGTTTTCGAACGCGACGCTCAGAACGCCTCGGTGCCGAGCCTCGAGGGCAAGGCCGCCTCCCCGCGCACCGATGCGCAGGTGGACCTGCAGTGGGACGAGGCCCAGCCCGTCACGGGCATCCCGATCGCAAACGCCTCGGTTCGCTGGTCCGGCGTGATCGTTGCCCCCGCCAGCGGCGAATTCACCTTCGGCATCGTCGCCGAGGGCGCCGTTCGACTCTTCATCGACGACAAGTCGGTCATCGACTCCTGGCGCCGCGGTGACACCGAGCGCACGTTGAACGCCACGCTCACCCTCGAGAAGGATCGCGCCTACGCGGTCCGCCTCGAGTACGCGCAGCTTTCCGCCAAGGGCAGAATCCAGTTTGGCTGGGTCGCCCCCGGCAGGGACGACGGACTCGAGCGTGCGCTGGCAGCCGCCCGCGAGGCAGACCACATCGTTCTCACGCTCGGCATCACGCCCGACCTCGAGGGCGAGGAGATGCGCGTCAACGCCGAGGGTTTCGTCGGCGGCGACCGGCTGACGCTCGACCTGCCCGCCACGCAGCGCGACCTGCTCGAGCGCGTCGCCCAGCTCAGGAAGCCTACGGTCGTGGTGCTCACCAGCGGCAGCGCGATCAGCCTGGATGACTCCAAGGCAAACGCCGTCCTGCTCGCATGGTACTACGGCCAGCGCGGAGCCGATGCCGTGGCCGAGGCGCTGCTCGGCGAAACCAACCCCGCCGGCCGCCTCCCGATCACCTTCTACCGCGGCGTGGACGACCTTCCCGCGTTCACCGACTACGCGATGGCGAATCGCACGTACCGTTATTACCAGGGGAAACCGCTCTACGCGTTCGGACACGGACTCAGCTACACGCGTTTCGCCTATGAAAAAGTGAGCCTTTCCACGCGCGAAGCCCGCCGCGGCGACACGGTGACGGTCAGCACGGTCGTCAAGAACACGGGGGCCCGCGATGGCGACGAGGTGGTCCAGGTGTATGCCACCGCGCTCAACGCGCCCGTACCCACGCCGCTGCGACAGCTGGTGGGTTTCCAACGCGTGCCGCTGCGGGCCGGCGAGTCGAAGACGGTGGAGATCGCGATCCCGGTCGAGCGCCTGCGCCGCTGGGACGACACCGCGCACCGTTACGTGGTCGACCCGGTCACGTACCGCCTCGTGGTGGGCCCGGCGTCCGACCAGCCATCGCAGCAAACCGAGTTGCGTGTCGCATCGCCGAACTGATCGCCGGCAAGTTTGCCCCGTAGCGCCAGTCTTCGACTGTCGTCGCCGGGATCCACCCGCGGCCAGCAGACCTGGCTGCCCCCCTGTAGGAGCAAATTCATTTGCGACCGCCACGTGAGTGCGCGCCCGCACGCCACTCGAGGCATCGCAGATAAATCTGCTCCTACAGCCAAACCGGCGATCCCTCCCTGCGGCCAGCGGGACCGCGACCCGGGCGTCGCTCCGCCAAAACCGGCCGAAGTCTGGAGCCAGACTCGACCGCGTCGCTCTCGGCAGGGTTGCGCCGGCAGGGCCCGACCGCTACGCCTTCGCCGTTGAACCTGGACCTCCTCAGATCATTCGCCGCCATCGCCGAAGCCGGAAGCATCAGCAAGACCGCCGAACAGATGCGCGTCTCGCAATCCACGCTCACGCGTCAGATGCAGGCCCTGGAGAACGAGATCGGAGGACGGCTCCTCGAGCGCAGCCGCAGCGGTGTCGCGCTCACCGCCGCCGGCCAGACGTTGTTTCAGCAGGTCACACCGCTCCTCGGCAAATTTGACGCTGCGATCGCAGAGGCGCGCAACCGCGCCCGCGGCCAGACCGGTTCCCTTCGGATCGGTTACATGATGTCGGCCGCGGCAGAATTCCTGAATCCCGCGCTCGCACGGGTTCGCGCCGAGCTTCCGGAGTTCAAGGTGAAGCTGGTGGACTTGTCACCCGGCGAACAGTTCGCCGCCCTGCGGCGCGGCGAACTCGACGTTGCGCTCGTCGGCAACGCCGATGCCTCGCTTGCACGCGAGTTCATCGTCAAGCGCATCGTTGCCCTTCCCGTCGTCGTCGCGCTCCCCGAGCGCCACCGTCTCGCGTCACGCACGTCGATCCGTCTCGGCGATCTCAGTGCCGAGGTATTCGTCGGCGCGAAGGACGCCGACCTTCCGGGTTACGACCGCTGGATCGTGCAGCTCTGCCGGCGCGCCCGCTTCCGGCCGCGTTTCGTGGAAGACGCCGACAGCCTGACGCACGCCCTTTCGCTGCTTGTCGCGGAAAACGCCGTCACGCTCCTGCCGGCACTCTCGATGCAGTTCCGGGCGCCGGGCGTCGCTTTCCGGCGACTCGATGATGCCCATGCAAAATGGGATCTGCTCGTGGCATGGCAGCGGGGAAAGATATCCGGCCCCGTCAACGCGCTCGTGAACGCGCTTTCCGAAGCAAGGCGGTGACACCGAGGCCACGAAGCTCGGACGGAGCTCACAGAGAATACCTTAACCTGCCGGATGCCTGATTGAAGGGGCGGCAGCGCTAAAAGACGCTCAGCCGTAGGTTGCGCGCTCGCCGCGCAACGTTGCGAGCAAGCTCGCAACCTACATTGCCAGTCCGGGATCTCCACGCGCGTTCGCGCTCATTCGCTGCCTGGCTGTTCCCGCCTTGGTCCGTATCCGTGTCCATCTGAGTCCATCTGTGGTTCAAACCGGTTCGGGGTTCACGCATACTGCCGCGGTCCGTGCAGCGGCGGGAGGAGCGCCTCGATCCGGCTGCGGGCGGCTTCGAACTGTTTCGGGAGCCGGAGCTGTGAGCCGAGCGCTTCCGGGGCCTCGTCGATCGCGAAGCCGGGCGCATCCGTCGCAATCTCGAACAGGATCCCTGCGCGCTCGCGGTAGTAGATCGAGTGGAAGTAGTCCCGGTCGCGGACATCGGACACCAGAAAGCCCGCGCGGCTCAATCGCGTCTGCATGGCGAGTTGCTCGTCGTCGGTGCCGACCCGGAAAGCGATGTGATGAATCGTTCCCGTCCCGCCGGTGCCGGGCTGCCCTTGAGAGGGGGATTCAATGACGTCGACATACCTTCCCGAACCGCCGGGCCCTGCCTCGAAGCGAGCACGAGCGCCATCGCGGCGCACAAGCCGGAAGCCCATGAGCTCCGTGAGCAACTGCTCCGTCGGACCCGTCTGGCGCACCGTCAGCTCGGCCGTGTGCATCCCACGCAACGCGTGACTGCCGGCGATTCCCGCACCGGCCCAGCCGGCGCGCGCATCGTCGGCGACCGCGACGATTTCAACGGGAATCCCGTCGGGGTCCGAAAGCGCAAGCACGTCCTCGCCGAAGCGTTGTTTCCTTTGCGACGGCACGTCGTGGTGTTCCAGCCGGTTGCGCCAGAAATCCAGCGACTCCGCCGGAGCGGAAAACGTGATCGCGCTCACCTGCCCCGATCCGACGCGTCCCCGTGGCGCATCGGGCCAGTAGAAGAAGGTGATGACGCTGCCCGGCGTCCCCTGCTCGTCGCCGTAGTAGAGGTGATACGCGGAGGGGTCGTCGAAGTTGACGGTCTTCTTCACGAGCCGCAGACCGAGCAGGCCCGCGTAGAAATCGATGTTGGCCTGCGGATCGGTCGCGATCGCGGTGAGGTGGTGGAGTCCGGTGGGTTGTGTGTTCATAAGTGGGTTCCTGATTCCCGATCGCTGCCTTGCTGTAGCTTGTTGTAGCCGGGGTCCGCAGACCGCGGCGCTTTCGCGGCGTGCCCAGCTTCGACCCGCTCGGGGCGAGCGATCACGCCTGCCCCGATCCGCGATCCCCGGCCTCTGCGGAGGCCGGCTACACCGGACCCTGATGTCTTGTTGTAGCCGGGGTCCGCAGACCCCGGTGCTTTCGCTGCGTGCCCAGCTTCGGCGCGCCCAGGGCGGGAGCTCACGCCCTGCCCGATCCCCGGCCTCTGCGGAGGCCGGCTACACCGGACCCTG
>JAJYAR010000266.1 GCA_021779435.1 bacterium | reverse complement strand
ATCAAGATCGTCGCCGAAATGGCCATCGCCGCCGGCACGCGGCGCATCGAGGCGGTTTCCGGCGCCGCAGCGTACGACTTCGTCGCCCAGCGCGAGGCCGCGCTTGCAGCCGTGAATGCCCGCCTGAACGCCGGCGCGCAGGATGTCCTTCAGAAGCTCGAGGCCGTGCTCACGCACACCAAGGAACTCGAGAAGCAGCTGAAGTCCTACCAGCAGAAAGCCGCGGCCGGTCTGGCCGAGGAGCTCGTGGCCAAGGCGGCCACGAGGGATGGACTCAAGCTCGTCAACGCGGTGGTCCCGGTCGACTCGACCGAGGGGCTGCGCTCGCTGGGCGCACAGGTGCTCGGAAAGCTCGGCGAGGGAATCGTGATCCTCGGCGCCGCGCTTGGCGAAAAAGCGTCCATCGTCGCACTCTGCTCGCCCGCCGCGATCAAGGCCGGCCATCAGGCGGGAAAGATCGTGGGCGCGCTCAGCCAGAAGCTCGGCGGCAAGGGCGGTGGCAAGCCCGACAACGCGATGGGAGGCGGCAAGGACACCTCCAAGCTCGCCGAGGTCGTGGCCTCGTATCCCGGCGCGTAATTCGCCGTCGTATCGACGGGGGGCGGACCAGCGCGTTGGGGACAACGCGCTCCGCGACGTCTTGGCGGCGCCGCAAGGCGTGACCCCCGCGAGCGCGGTCGCCGGCCCCCTACCGCAGCCGCCTACTCTGCGGCGAGACAACTACTCGTCCTCGTCCCTATCCGCGTCGTCATCGCTGATCAGCGGCACGAAGCGGACTCCGAACAGTTCCCTCTCCCACACCGCCCCCGACGAGTCCTTCACCACGAGCATGAGCGTCTGGTCATGGACGGTTGGGCCAACCGGAATCACCATGCGGCCGCCAAGCGCAAGTTGATCCACCAGCTTCGCGGGCAACACGGGCGGCGCGGCAGTCACGATGATGCCATCGTAAGGGGCTTCTTCGGGCCATCCTTCGGCGCCGTCACCCACGCGAAACCGGATGGTGTGATAGCCAAGCTTCCGGAGTCTCGACTCGGCCGCCGCCGCAAGTTCTGGGATGCGCTCGATCGTGAAGACGTCCTTCGCAAGCTCCGCGAGCAGAGCCGTCTGATAACCAGACCCGGTTCCAATCTCGAGAACGCGACTGCGTTCGTCGATCGCCAGCTCGCGCGTCATCTCCACCACGAGCGAGGGCTGCGAGATCGTTTGTCCGTGCCCGATCGGGAGCGGAATATCCTCGGACACGTGCGGAAGCTGCTCCGGAGGCAGGAACTCCTCCCGTCTCACAGAGCGCACCGCGCGGTCGAGCGCCGTCATCGGGACTTTTCCAAACATCGGCCCGCTGGTTGAGCCCACTTTCGGACCGATCACGCCGTTTCGCAACCGGGCACCGGCAGTATCGGTCCACAGGATCTGCTGGCCGCGGCGGAACGGCCAGGCGAGATGCACGTTGCAGTTGCAAAACGGGACGAAGCTCCAAAATTCCGCGGCATGGACGCCAAGCTGCGCACCATCATCGAAGAAATAGCCGACAAGGCGGATGACTTCCTGGCCGGAGCGCGCGACCGTCCGCAGGCCCGCGCCGGAATCTCCGAACTGCTGACGATGGACTACCCGGAACTCAGCCACCTCGACCGGACAGCGGTCACCGCGGGCGTCATGCAGGTGCTGGAGGAAGAGGATTTCTTTGGGACCGAGTTCGTCGGCGACCCGTTCACTGACGACGAGGAAGAGGAGTGAAGCCCCGCGTTGACGCGCGGCTGGGTTGCCCGCGGTCTGAAGCCTCGTCGGACGCCGCTCACCCCGACAGCACGGAATAGACCGCGCGGAGAAGTTCGGCTGTCCCGTACGGCTTTGCGAGCACGGCGTTCACTCCGGCGAGCTCGAGTTCCTTGCTACGGTCCTGAAGTCTCCCCGAACGGAGTCCGGTCGACACGACGACCGGCAATTCTGGCCGAAGTTTGCGAACGACCTCGATGAGCCGCAGCCCATCCATCTTCGGCATGTCGAGATCGGTCAGCACCACCGCGATATCATTCAGGTTCTCCCGCAGGAGTTGTTCGGCCTCCATGCCATCCTCCGCCATCAGCACCCGATAATTGTGCCGCAACAGGATATCTCCGACGACCTCACAGATGCTCTTCTCGTCGTCGACAAGCAGCACCAGTTCACCATGGCCGAGCATCGTCGCCGGGTCCGCATCCGCCGCCGGCAACGGCGTGTCCTCGACCTGAGCGGGAATGTACACGTCGAAGGACGATCCTTCCCCGAGTTTGGTCTCGAGCTGCACGAAGCCTCCGTGACTCTTCACGATTCCAACCACGGTCGACAGGCCCAATCCCGTGCCCTTTCCCGGGGGCTTCGTCGTGAAGAAGGGGTCGAAGATCTTGTCCACGTGATCGGGCGCAACTCCAGTCCCGCTGTCGCGGACGCGGAACCGGACGTACGGGCCGGGCCGTGCGGTGGGGTGCTTGAAGTCGCTGCGCGGATCGATCCGCAGGTTGTCCACACGAAGGATCAGTTCGCCGCCCGTCGGCATCGCGTCGCGTGCGTTGACGCAGAGGTTCAGCAGCACCTGGTGAAGCTGCGTCGCGTCGCCGATGATCGTCCACGGCGGCTCCGGAACCTCCGCGCGGACCGTGATGTTCTTCGGAAACGTTTCCGTGGCGATCTTCTGGATCTCATTCACGAGGTCCCTGGGGCCAACCGGCCCGCGTCCGCCTTCGATGCCGCGGCCGAACACGAGCAGCTGCCGCACGAGGTCGGCGCCGCGGCGGGTGCTCGACTCGATCGTGCTCAGCATCTTCTCGAATTCCGCCGCAGGGAGCCCCATGCGCAGGAGCGGCGCGCACATCATGATCGGGGCAAGGATGTTGTTCAGGTCGTGGGCGATCCCGCTCGCCAGCGTCCCGATCGCCTCCAACCGCTGAGCGCGGAAGAACTGGTTTTCGAGCTGCTTCCGCTCGGTGATATCCTCGGTGATGCCTGCGATGCGCCGCATCTTTCCGTTCGCGTCCCGCACGGGGAACGCCCGCGAGCGGACCCACCTCAAGGCGCCGTCGGCCCGGGTGAACCGGTATTCGATATCGTACTCGGCGGACTCGATCGCGCGCCTCACCGCCACGTCAACCCGCGGCCGGTCCTCGGGATGGACGTTGTCGTACCAGTCGTTCGGATTCGCGTAGAGCCTCTTGACCGACCGTCCCGTCAGCCGCTCGTACACGGGGCTCACGTAGAGGATCCGGCCGGTGCCCTGTTCGCTCAGCCAGAAGACCTCGCTGATGTTCTCCGCAAGCTGCCGGAACCGCTCCTCGTTTTCCCTCAACGAGGCCTCCGTCCTTACCCGGACCGACTCGTTTTCGGCGACGTCCACCGCGAACGAAAGATCAGCGGCCATCTCGTCCAGGAGCTGCACCTCGGAGGGATCGAAGACGTCCAGCTCCGCCGAATACAGCGTCAGCACGCCGGGGGTGCCTCCGTGCACCCGGAAGGGAAAGGCTCCGCAGGAACGGAATCCCTGCTCGAGCGCGACCTTCCGCCAGGCGACGGAGGAACTCTCACGCTCGATGTCGTTGCAGACGAAATGCTCTCCCGACAGCAGGGCCCGCGTCGCGGGAAGGGCCGACTGCACCCCGGCGTCATGGCAGCTCTGTACCCAGTCGACATAGGAGGAGGGAGTCCCCGCCTGTGCGAGCGGCTGCACAGCCCCGGCCGTCGTGTCGAGGCGCCCGATCCAGGCGAGCCTGAAGCCACCCTTTTCGATCGCGATCGTGCACACCGCGTCGAAAAGCGACTGTTCCTCGCGTCCACGCACGATGGCCTGATTGATCGCGCTCAGCACCGCGTACAGCCGGTTCAGCTTGTGAATTCGCAGTTCGGAAACCTTGCGCGAAGTGATGTCCATCACGAAGCCGTTCCACCGGATCGAGCCGTCGGCCTGCCGTTCCGGCAGCGAGAAGCCCTCGATCCACAACTCGCCCCGCGTGGGATGATTGTACCGGAACTCGCATCGCCAGGGACTCATCCCGCGGGCCGACTCTTCGATGGTGGATGAGACCACCGGGAGATCATCAGGATTGAGCCGCCGGAAGACCGGGGCGGCGTCGAACTCGATGTCCTGCGGCTTCACGCCATACACAGTCTCCACGGCCGCGCTCGCATACGGAAAGCAGGCGGATCCATCCAACCGCCTGTGAAAGGAGATGATCACCCCCGGGACCACGGCGGCAATGTGGGCGAGCATCGCATTGACCTCGGCACGCTGCCGAAGCGCCTCCTGCGCCTCCTTGGTCGAGGTGATGTCCACGTGGCAGCCGAGGATATGGGTCGCCTTGCCATTGGCGTCGCGCTGCGCCGAGCCCTGGGACAGCACCCAGCGGTACGTGCCGTCCCTGTGGCGCAGCCGGAACTCCTCCTGGTAGAGGCCAACCGGCGAGCTCACGAAACTCCCGAGCGACTTCAGCACCCTCTCGCGGTCGTCGGAATGGAGCCGCGCACTCCATTCCTCCATGCTGTTCTCTATTTCCCCTTCGGCGAAGCCGAGCTGGGCTTTCCATTCCGGCGAGAAGTAGGCGCCTTTCGTGAGCAGATCGTAATCCCACAGCGCGACGTTCCCGGCCCTGACTGCGAGCTGAAGCTGTTCGCTCTGCCGGCGCAGATCCTCCTCGGTCTTCAGTCGTACGGCAGCCGCGTCTTCGACCCGCAACAT
>JAJYAR010000265.1 GCA_021779435.1 bacterium | reverse complement strand
CCCACACGGGCGGGCTCCGCCGGCAACGGCTCGGCCAAGCCCATCCAGGACGTCGTCATCCGGCTCGCCGGAAACTCACAGGACGGCATCCAAACGATCGGCGGCTTCCTCGCGCGGCTCGCGGGTCGCAGCGACCAGGACGTCATGACGTACATGACGATTCCGTCCACCATCTCGGGCGGTCCATCGATCTTCCAGGTCAGGATGGGCACCGGTGACATCCTTTCCGCCGGGGACCGCGCCGACATGCTCGTGGCATTCTATCAGCACAGCTACGATGCACACATCGCGTCGCTCCGGCCCGGCGGCGTGCTCGTGTACGACTCGGACCACGTGAAGCCCGCGGCGGACGATCATCGGTTCACGACGGTCGCGGTGCCGATCACGGGCGCGACCGTCGAATCCGTCGGCGGCGCCGGAAAGGACAAGGGCAAGAACATGTTCGTCCTCGGGTTTCTCGCCCGCGTGTTCGACCTCGATGTCGCCAAGCTCGCGAAACTCATCAGCGAGCGCTTCGGCGCGAAGAACGAGGACGTCGTGCGCAACGCGATGCTCGCGTTCGACGCAGGCTACGCGTGGCCGCAGAGCAATCTCCGGGACCTCTTCTACCGTTTTGAAGCGATCGACCTGGCCACGGCAAAATCCGGCCGGCCGCAGGTGACCCTGGATGGCAACACCGCCCTCGCCTACGGACTTATCACCGCGGGCATCCGACATGGCGCCGGTTACCCGATCACTCCGTGGTCTTCGATCATGGAAATCCTCCGCACCGAGCTGCCGAAATACGGCGGCATCTTCGTGCAGTGCGAGGACGAGATCGCCGCAGTTTCCACGGCGATCGGTTTTTCCTACTCGGGACGCCTTGCAATCACGGGCAGCTCGGGCCCGGGACTCTCGTTGAAGATGGAGGCGCTCGGCTGGGCCGTGATGGCCGAAATGCCGCTCATCGTCATCAACGTCCAGCGAGGCGGTCCATCCACCGGTCTTCCCACCAATGTCGAGCAGAGCGATCTGCTCCAGGCGATCTACGGAAGTCACGGCGACGCGCCGCGCGTGGTCCTCGCGCCAAAGAACGTCGAGGAATGCTTCCACGTGGCACTCGAGGCGGCCCGCATCGCGCGGCAGTACAGCACGCCGGTCATCATTCTCACGGACCAGGGTCTTTCCTCGCGCATCGAGGCGTTCGACGAGCCCGATTTCTCCGCGCTGATGGTCGATCCCGCACCGGACCTCTCGGAACGTCCCGCCGACTTCAAGCCCTACCCGCTCGACGCCATCACCCGTCACGCGCCGCCGGGAACGCGCATGGCCTCCGGAAAGTTTCCAACGGTCACCGGACTCGAGCACGACGAGTTCGGACACCCGACCG
The DNA here is from genome assembly GCA_021779435.1 of bacterium. The sequence goes on along the minus strand of JAJYAR010000265.1, from coordinate 3,341 downwards.
GCAGCCCCAAGCTCCACGCGCAGATGACGGCGAAGCGCCGCGAGAAGCTTAAGCAGCTTGCCGCGACCCTGCCTCCGCCCGAACTCAGCGGTGACGCCGATGGCGACGTGCTGCTGGTGACCTGGGGCTCGAGCTGGGGTCCCGCACGCGAGGCTCTCGGCCGCGTCCGCGCCGCCGGTCTTCGAGCCGGCCACCTGCAGTTGCGTCACCTGAATCCGCTTCCCAACAACCTGGACGAGACGTTCGCGCGCTTCGGGAAAGTCGTGGTCGCGGAGCTTAACGACGAGAGCCTGTACGGCTTCGGCCAGCTGGCGATGCTGCTGCGGGCACGCTACGCGAATCCCAATATCGTCAGCGTGTGCAAGACGGACGGCCTTACGTTCAAGGTCAGCGAAATCGTCGCCGGAATCGGCCGGCACCTGCGCAACGCGCAGCTCGAGACCACCACCGCGGCATCGCACAGCCCGCTTGCTGCGGCGCGCTGACGCGTGAATGCCCGCGAGCCATCGGCAACCGAAACCCACCCGATCGAAACTCCCATGTCAGCCCCCGCATTTTCTCCCGTCGTTCCTCCCCAGCAACCCGCGCGTGCCCCCCTGAGCAAGAAGGCGCTCACGGCGGACCATCCGACCTGGTGTCCCGGCTGCGGCGACTTCGCCGTGCTCTCCGTGTTCTACCGCGTGCTCGAGAAGCTGAATCTCCCACACGAAAAGATCGTCACCTTTGCCGGCATCGGCTGCTCCTCGCGTTTCCCGTACTTCGTCAACACCCACGGCGGCCACTTCATCCACGGTCGCGCGCTCCCGTTCGCGGCCGGGATCAGCCTCGGACGCGACGACCTGCACGTCTTCGTGTTCGGCGGCGATGGCGACGGGTTTTCCATCGGCGGCAACCACCTCGTGCACACCGCCCGCAAGAACGTCCGTCTGACGTACGTCATCATGGACAACTTTGTTTACGGGCTGACCAAGAAGCAGACCTCCCCGACGTCACCCGTCGGTTTCAAGACGAAGACCGATCCCACGGGAGCGGTGGACCAGCCGATCAATCCGATGCGCACGCTGATCAACAGCGGCGCCACGTTCGTCGCGCGCAGTCACGCAACGCAGGTGAATCACATGACCGAGATGATGATGCGCGCCGCGCAGCATGACGGGTTCTCGGTCGTGGAAATCAATTCAGAGTGCGTCGAGTTCTTCCCCGGCGCATTCGACGCCGCCAACCCGCGCAAGGGCGGCACGTGGACGGTGATCGAGGAGAGAAAGCACGACGGCACGCCCGAGGATGCCGCGCGTCATGACGTGACCGATGAGGCGGCGGCGTTCCGCCTCGCGCTTCAGCCCTGGCCGGGGCTTTACGGCGTGTTCTACGAGAACCACAGCCGCCCGACGAAGAACGCGCTGGAGAACCAACTCATCGCGAAGGCGAAGGAGCGGTCGCAGAACGCCACCGACCTTCAGCTGCTTCAGACGACGTTCGCGAAGTTCAAGTAAACCGGGCGCCAGCACGCTGGCGAACGGCCCCCCCTGCAGGAGCAAATTCATTTGCGATCCGCGCGCCGTCCGTCACGGCGCCGGGTCCATCCATCCCGCCGGAGTTGGCGACGTGCTGCGATGTGACACAACACGCGGCGCATGAACAAACTTCTGACTTATAGCTGCGGCGGTGTGAATGCGCTCTTCACCGTTTTCCACGTGCTGCTCGGCACGGCGATCACGGGTTATCCGTCACTCTCTCCCGTGTACCGGGGGCTGATGCAGGCCTTCAATCTCGGCGGCACGCTGATGATCGCGTTTCTGGCGTTCGCCTTTCTCGCCTGCCGCTCCGACCTCGGCACGCGGCTTGGCCGCGGCACCATCGTGCTGGGTGCCGCCGTGTATCTCACGCGTGCCCTCGGCGAGTACGTCTTCTTCCCCACAGCGCGGCTTCCGATCGTGATTGTCTGCGTGGTTGCCGGCCTGCTGCACGTCGGGGCGCTGATGACCAAGTCCGAGCCGAAGTTGGCCTGACTTGAACCACCGATGAACTCAGATGGACACGGATCGGATTGAGCCGCTTTCCCCCTTCCCTCGTGGCGGGACGCGTGTTTTGATTCCGGCATGCCCGATTCCGCCACACTCAACCATGCCGCCAGGGTCCTCGCGAGCATCGCACGCGACCTGCCCGCCGACGCGGCATTGCGGCGGTACCTCTACAACGCGAAACGCCTTGGGCCGCGTGAGAAGCGCGCCATCAGCCGTGCCGTGTTCGCCTATTTCCGGTGGCTGCAGTGGCTCGATCCGAAGGCCTCGTTCCAGAAGCGGCTCGAGCACTCCGCCGCGCTTCAGGAGCGGTTCAGCGCCGACGAGAAATCGATCAAGACCGAGGCGCTCGCCGCGATGGCGGTGCCCGCCTGGCTTCGCGACGAGATGGAGCTGCCGGCGGACTACCTTCGGCAGCTGCAGCGCGAGCCCACGCTTTGGATACGCGCCCGGCCCGGGCATGCCCACAAGCTCGCCAAGGAGCTGGGCGATTGCGAGATGACGACCCGCGCTCCTGACGCCCTGCGTTACAACGGCGCGCAGGACCTGTTTCTCACCCCGGCATTCCACAACGGCGAATTCGAGATCCAGGATCTCGCGTCGCAGCTGGTCGGCCATGCCTGCGCGCCCCTGCCGGGACACACCTGGTGGGACGCGTGCGCCGGCGAGGGAGGCAAGCTCCTCCACCTCGCCGATCTCATGTCGAACAAGGGCGTGATCTGGGCGAGCGACCGCAGCGAACGCCGGCTCGGAGTGCTCAAGCGCCGCGCCGCCCGCGCCGAGATCTTCAATTACCGGACGGTGCTGTGGGACGGCTCGGCGAAGCTGCCGACGAAAACCAAGTTCGACGGAATTCTCGTCGACGCTCCCTGCAGCGGCGTGGGCACGTGGCAGCGCAACCCACACGCCCGGTGGAGCACCACGCCGAACGACGTGCGCGAACTCGCCGCGACGCAGCTCGGGCTGCTCAACCACGTGGCCGGCTCGCTGAAGCCGGACGGCCGGCTGATCTACTCGGTCTGCACCTTGACGCGCACCGAGACGGCCGGCGTCGCCGACGCGTTCACCGCCGCGCATCCGGAACTGGCGCGCGAGCCCCTGCTGGGAACGGAATCGCAGCTGACGCTGTGGCCGCACGAGCTGAGTGCCAATGGAATGTTCATCGCCGCGTGGCGGCTGAAGTAGTCCCGCATTGAAACGGATCACCTCGTCCACCGTCCGCTCCGACTTCAACGAACTGCGGGCGGTCATTCACTACACCCGGGCGGCGCACGAACTCGGTTTGTGGGAATCGGAACGGCTCCTGATCGAACGTTTCTT
>JAJYAR010000264.1 GCA_021779435.1 bacterium | reverse complement strand
CAGCAGCGGCGTGAGCGTGACATCGAGCGCGCCGGCTTCGAGCAGCCGCTCTTGGGCGTAGCCCAGGACCTGCGGGCTGGAGTCGTCGATGTTGGCCTCCATCACGACCACGCGGGAGGCTTCGGTGGCGCCGGTGGACTCGCCGAGAATGGCGCGGAGGACGTTGGCGTGAGTCGGGAAATCCTTGTCGCCGGCGCCGTAGCCCAGCGATTGGATGCGCATAGAGGGCATGGGGCCGAAACCTTCGCTCAACGCGGCCAGCAGCGCCGCGCCCGTGGGAGTGGTGAGTTCCATTTCAGGGCCGCGGGCGTAGACCGGCTTGCCTTTGAGTAAGTCCGCGGTGGCGGGCGCCGGCACAGGGAGAACGCCGTGTTCTGTCGAAACTGTGCCGCTGCCGGTGTTGACGGCGGAGGAGTAGACGGCGTCAACGCTGAGCAGTTCGAGGGCGAGGCACGCGCCGGCGATGTCGCAGATCGAATCCACCGCGCCCACTTCGTGGAAATGAACCTTTTCGATGGGCACGCCGTGCACGCGGGCTTCCGATTCGCCAAGCCGCTGGAAGACCTGGGCCGCGCGGAGTTTGGCGCGGTCGGGAAGCGAGGACGCCTCGATCATGCGCAGGATCTGCGCCAGATGGCGGTGAGACTTGGTTTCGCCGCCGCGAACGTAGAACTTCGAGGCGGTGATCCCGCGGCGGGCGGTTTTTTCAACCGAGATCTGCGCGCCGGTGGCGAAACTCGCGAGGCCTTCGACAAGCGAGGCGGCATCGGCGCCGGCATCCACGAGGGCGCCGACGGTCATGTCTCCGCTGATGCCGGAGAAGGCATCGAAATAACAAATGCGCATGGCAGGGATAACTTTCATTATCGCCCGTCAGCGCTCGAGCAGGGCGTGGCGGGCTTCAAGGACGAGTTCGCGGGCGGCTTCGGGCGTTTCGCCCAGCGCAGTCAGGTGGCCCATTTTGCGGCCGCGGCGGGCTTCAAGTTTGCCGTAGAGGTGGAGCTTGACGCCGGGAATGGCGCAGGCCCGCGCCCAGTTGGGCTCGCCGTTCTCCCACTGGTCGCCCAGCAGGTTGGCCATCGCCGCCGGGCGAAGCATATCGACGGCGCCGAGCGGAAGGCCGCAGACGGCGCGCAACTGCTGTTCGAACTGGCTCGTCAGGCAGGCGTCGATCGTGAGATGGCCGGAGTTGTGGGGGCGCGGGGCGAGTTCGTTGATGAGGAGGCGGCCGTCGCGGGTGACGAAGAATTCCGTGCACAGGACGCCGGCAACGCCGAGTTTTTCAAGCACCGCGCGGGCGATCTCGGCGGATTCGCGATGCAGCCGTTCCGAAATCGTGGAGGGGCTGACGGAAACGTCCAGGATGTGGCGTGCGTGGGTGTTGTCGGAGGGAGCGTAGGTGACGCAGGAGCCGTCGGCCGAACGCGCGGCGACAACGGAGATCTCGCGCTCGAAATCCACAAAAGCTTCGAGTACGCACTCCGCGCTGCCAACTTCGCGCCACGCGGATTCGGCCTCATCCGCCGAGGCGATTTTAGCTTGCCCCTTGCCGTCGTAGCCGAAGGCGGCGGACTTGAGGACGGCGGGCGTCCCGAGTTCGGCGAGCGCGGCGCGGAGTTCGCCGAACGAGCGGACTTCGAGGTAAGGCACGTGGGGCAGGCCGTTGGCGCGGAGGAAAGCTTTCTCGCGGATGCGCTGCTGGGTGGTGTGGAGCACCGAGCCTTCGGGGCGGACGGGTGCGCGTTCGGCGGCCGCGGCCGCGGTGGGCGCCGGAACATTTTCGAACTCGAATGTTACAACGCGCGTTTCCCCGGCGAAGCGGCGGACGGCGTCGAGGTCGTCATAGGAGGCGACAACTTCGACATCGGCCACTTGGCCCGTTGGGGTGTCTTCATCCGGCGAGAACGTGTGGACGCGATAGCCCATGCGGCGGGCAGCGAGCGTGAACATGCGTCCAAGCTGCCCGCTGCCGAGGACTCCGACTACGGAGCCGGGCGGGACGTAGAGATGGTTATTCATCCGGAATCAGTCGAGCTCGAGCGTGGCTTTCTTCACCTTCGCGGCGAGGTCCTCGCGATACGTGCGGAGTTTTTCGCGGAGTGCGGTGTCGTGGTGGGCGAGGATGGCCACCGCGAGCAGGCCCGCGTTCGTGGCGCCGGCGCGGCCGATGGCGAGCGTGCCGACCGGGATGCCGCCCGCCATCTGAACAATGGACAGCAGCGAATCCATGCCGCTCAGCGCTTTCGATTCGACAGGCACGCCAAGCACAGGGACGATCGTCTGGGAAGCCACCATGCCGGGGAGATGGGCGGCTCCGCCGGCGCCGGCGATGATCACGCGGAGGCCGCGGGATTCGGCGGTCGAGGCGTATTCGGCCATCCACTGCGGCGTGCGGTGCGCGGAGACAACACGGCACTCATGCGGTACGCCGAAGTCCCGCAAAACCTCGGCGGAGTGGCGCATGGTGTCCCAGTCCGACTTGCTGCCCATAATGACGCCGACAAGCGGCTTCATCGGGGCGGCGGGCTCGGCGCGCGGGGACTTCGGAGCGCGCTTCGGCGGCGCGGCGGGTTCGGCCGGCGGGACGGGCAGATCGTCCGCCATCACCGGGCCTCCAAGCGGAAAGACGCGATATTCCGGGCCAAATTGTCACGCATAGGGGAGGAACTCTCACGATATCCGGTTGGAACGAAGCACGCAAGAGGCGCGGGCGCCCGCGGCGCACTCCCGGCTTCCTGCTCCCGGCTCCTTGCTCCTCCCCCAACTCACTTCCGCACAAAAAACCCCTCCTTATCCATCCCCACCGGCGCCGTCACATCGAAAAACCCGATCATCATCTCCGCCGTGCTCTGCTCCCCAAACCGAACAGCCGTATCCGGATCCGGATTTTTCGGGTTGTTCTTCGAATTATCGAAATGCGCCACCCACTCGAGCTTCGCCCCCTTCGGCAGCACCCGCGGCTTGGCCAGCACATAATTCAACTGCCAGTGAAAGTCGTACGGCTTCACATACAACATCGTCTCTATCTGCCCGTCCGGATGAATGTAGTGAAACGCGAACGACGTCCCCCGCGGATGCATGTGCGGGAAAAAACTCAATATCTCCGTCTCCCGCGGCAGCGTCCCATACGCCGCCACCCGCACATCCGGATCGCCCGGCGGCAGCACAAACGTATCGTTGCCCAACTGCAGCGTGAACACCCGTTTCACTACCGGCCCCTTCGCAAACTTCAGCCCGATCCTCTCGTGGTCCAGCGCCGCCTTCCCGTCCGGCTGATAGTGCATCTGAAACACCAGGTCCGACCCCGCCGGAATCTTCTTCGCCATCCCCTTGGGCAACCTCATCGGCGGATTCCCCGGCGCATACACCAACACCATGTCGCTCGTCGTCCACAACCGCCGGTGCCGCGGATCGTCCTCCGGAATGCTGTAAGGTATCCCCGGCTTCGCCTCCTTCAGCCACTCCGAACCCGGCGGTCTTATGTAGATCACTACATGATGCACCACCCGCCGCGCCGTCGGCCTCACCTCCGCTGCCGTCACCCACCGGTCCCGCTGAAACCCTGTCGGCATCACCACATACTGATAATCGACCACCCCCTTCGCCGGAACCGGAATCGTCCCCGGCATCTCCAGCACCGCGTCCGGCTTCCCGATGCTCCAACCCGCCGGCCACGCAATCGGCTTCGGCCCCTGGGCCGGATCTCCCTTCGGCGCCCCACCCGCCGCCCACTTCGCAATCGTCTGAATCTCGTTGGGCGTGAGCGTCGGATCGTCGGCGAACTTACCAAACCGCGGATCCGCAAACCATGGCGGCATCTTCTTCCGCAACACCGCCTCCCGGATCGCCGCCGCCCACGGCCTCACTTGCGCATAAGTCTCGAGCGGCATCGGACCAATCTCACCCGGCCGGTGGCACCTCTGGCAGCGCTTCTGCAGCACCGGCAGCACATCCCGGCAAAACACTGGCGTCCCCGCCCGCTCCACCGTAGCCCCCACGGCAAATCCCGATAAAATCACCGCAAAAACCGGCGCTCCGAGCTTCACCATCGCATCCAGCATAGCTCCCGGAGTCTTCCTCCCCGCCAACGTGCTTAGATCATAAAGTGAAACGTCTTCCGCTCGCCCTCTGCCTCGCCTCTCTCGCCATCCCCGCGCTTCACGCCCAAATCGCCCTCCCCTCCCTCACCGGCTCCTCCGCCGCCAAAAACTCCAACCCCGACCCTCTCGGCCGCGACACCCCACACGGCGCCGTCCTCGGTTTTCTCCGCTCCGCCCAGGCCGGCGACCTCGTCCTCGCCTCCCAATACCTCGACACCGACGCCAAAGGCGCCGAAGGCCAGGACCTCGCCCGCAAACTCAAAGCCGTCCTCGATCACGACCTCATCACCAACCTCGACGCCATCAGCTCCAACCCCGAAGGCTCCCTCACCGACAACCTGCCCCCCGACCAGGAATCCATCGGCAACATCTCCTCCGACCACCAGAAAATCCCCGTCCTCCTCCACCGCGTCACCCGCCAGAGCCGCCTCATCTGGCTCTTCGCTCCCACCCTCCTCGATCAGGTCCCCGACCTGTTCGATGACATCGACCGCCCCGCCGTCGAACGCTACCTTCCCGACTTCCTCCTCGTGCGCGTGCACATCCTCTCCCTACGCCTCTGGCAGATCCTCGCCTTCGCCGTCTCCATCGCCCTCGCGTTCTTCATCGCC
>JAJYAR010000263.1 GCA_021779435.1 bacterium | reverse complement strand
ACCAGAACCCTGGGAGCGCGACCGCTGGCCCGCTTTCGTGGCGGCAAGCGCCAGCGAGCCGATGGTGGAGCGCCTTGTCCTCAACGCGCTGGATCGATGTCTCGGACTGATCGGCAAACCTTAAGCCTTAAACCCCAAACCTTGAACTCGACCGCGAAACCGACCGCGAAGCCGGCCGATGTAGCCGGGGTCCGCAGACCCCGGTGCCTTTCCGCGCGCTGCCTCGATCCTCAATCCCCGGCCTCTGCGGAGGCCGGCTACACCAGACTGCGGCCCCTATCTGAGGGGTCACTTCACCGACTGCGCGCCGACGAGCTTGTACACTTCGGTTCCGGCCAGCAGGAAGCAGCCAAGTCCGTAGTCCTCAAAATCAGGCACGCGGTCGTAGCCGGTCGGCTGACCGTCCTTCGGTTCCTTGCCGGTGCCCTGAACGTATCCAAGCATTCCATTCGTATGCACCGCCTGCTCGGCCATCGCGTTCCAGGCCTTCGTCACGATCGGGAGATACTTGTCCGACGGAAGGATCCCATTGCGGATGCCCCACGCCATTCCATAGGTGAACAGCGCTGTTCCCGAGGTCTCCTTGCCGCCGAAATTCTTCGGATCATGCAGGCTCGCGTTCCAGAAACCATCGTCACGCTGGACCGCCGCAAGCGCCTCCGACATGTCGCGGACCATCTGCTCGTATTCCCCGCGGTGCGGCGCATCCTTCGGAAGCACGTCGAGCACGCGGACCATCGCGGCGAGGACCCAGCCGTTGCCGCGCGACCAGTAGCAATCCTCACCATTCGGCTCCTTGTACGGCGGCACGAAGTTCGCGTCACGCCACCAGAGCTTGTCCGCCGGATTGTACAGGCCATTGCCGCCGAACTTTGTCTTGGAGTAGGTGTAGATTGCGTGCGCCTTCTCGAGATACTCCTGCTTGCCGGTGATGACCGAGAGTTTTGCGAAGACGGGCATGGCCATCTGGATTGCGTCAATCCACGACCAGTCCTGGAGGCGGGGACTGGCGACCATGGAGTCGATGCTCGCCTTGATCGCGCGGATCCGCTCCGGCTTCGGGTCGATCTGGTATAGCTCGATGTAGGTCTGCCCGCAGCACTGATCGTCCGCATTGTTCATCCGACCGCCGGACCGGAGACTCCAGCCATGCGACTCCCCCCAGCGGACCGCGTAGTCATAGTACTGCTGGTTGCGGTCGATCGAATGCAGCGCCATCAGGCCCTCGTAATACACGCCGCGGGTCCAGATGTTGCTCGGGCGCATGCGGTCGGTGACGATCGACTTACCCGGGTCGGGCCACTTCTGCATGAAGTAGGCATTTGCCGCGCGCATCTTCGCGACCACGGCTTCTTGCGACGGAAGCGTTTCAGCGGCGGACAGAAGCGACGGGGCGACCAGCGCAAGGAGAAGGGTGATCCATTTCATCGTGACTAGGGTTTGCGTCGTACAGGAAGAGAGCGAGATGCAGGCGGCGAAAGCGAAGTGAATTCAGACCGTCCGGCGCATCGACGGGATTGCGCACGCACGACGTTCAGTGGCAGGATTCGTTCCGCATGATCTCCGCGCAAGTTCGTCCAAACCGCCTGTTCCGCCTCGTCGCAGTGTTCGCCGTCGGTTTCGCCGCTGTCGGTTTCACCGCTGAAACGTTCTCCGCCCCCGCGTCCGAAGTGGTCGCGCCAGTCGCAAACACCGCCGTCGTTCCCGTTCCAAAGGATGCCAACTGGATGAAGCGCCACGAGGGCTTTCTTGCCGAGGCGAGGCAGGGCGGGATCGAGGTCCTCTTCCTCGGCGATTCGATCACGGACTTCTGGCGCGACGCCAAACGCGGGCGTGCGATCTGGGACCGGGAATTCGCACCGATTCACGCCGCGAACTTCGGCATTAGCGCGGACCGGACACAGCACCTGCTCTGGCGCATTGAAAACGGAGAACTCGACGGCCTTCACCCGAAGGTGGTCGTCCTCATGATTGGCACCAACAACACGGGGCTCGAACGTGACAACGTCACGCCTCGGAACACGCCCGCCGAGGCGATCGAAGGCGTGAAGGCGGTCGTATCCGAGATTCGGAAGCGGCTCCCGGAGTCGAAGCTCCTGCTGCTGGCCGTGTTCCCCCGCGGTGCCACACCCGACTACCCGCAGCGCGCGCAGATCAAGACCGTGAACGACGCCATCCAGAAGCTTGCGGACGGGAAGAGGGTCCGGTTCCTCGACCTCGGACCCAAGTTCCTCGAACCCGACGGCACCCTTTCAGCCGAAGTCATGCCCGACTTCCTCCACCCCAGCACCAAGGGTTACGAAATCTGGGCTGCCAACATGAAGCCGGTCCTCCTCGAGATGCTCTAGGTTTGCGCGCAGCGCGAACCTGGTGGCGCTGTGAGCGGCGCGCTCCACCCCGCTGGCAGGTGGAACCCGCTGTCCCCAGCGGGTTCGGTTTCAGGTTTGTCCCGACCCACTGGGCCGGGAGCTGCCACAATTCATCCTCCGACACGGCCGGCCCAGCGGTCCGGCCCTACCTCGAAGCCGCTCGGGACAGCGGCTTCCACCTTCACGGCGCGCCTGTGCCGCCTAGCTTTGCGCGCGGCGCATCCCTTCACGCCACGGCATCGGTATCGGATCCTGACGCGTCGGCATCGAAACGTAGTCCGGCTTTTGCAGACCGGGCACGAGATCGTTGATCTTCACCTGCGTTCCGGTCTCCAGACTCCGGTTCGCCGCAATGCCGACCAGAATCGAATACGCGCCCGACCGTTCGTCGGCGATCCTGCCAAATTTGTCCTGCGACGGATCCGGAGCGAAGATATCCTGAAGCAGCAGCCGGTCGCCACCGCTGTGGTCTCCCTCGGCCGTCCAGGGCGTGACCTCGTACGGATCGCCTCGGATCGGAATGATCCGGGTCTTCACGCCGCCCGGCATCACGCCGCCCTGCACCGGCTCGCGTCCGTTCACATAAACCGCTTCGACGATCGAGTGCTCCAGGCGGCCCTTCGGTCCATTGAATGCGATCGTGTAGCCTTCCCAGGCGTTGAATGCGTTGACGGAGTAGCTGAGGGTCGCGCCTGAGTCGTAGGTGACGAGCGCGTTCATCGTGTCCTCGATGTCGATGTTTTCGCGCCAGACACACTGGTCGCGGAAATAGCCGTCGAACTTCTCGCAGTCCATGTAGAGCGTCTTGTGCGTCGGCACAGCGCCCAGGTCCATGTAGAAGCCGCAGAGATCCTTCTCCGGACAGGTGAGGCAGCGCTCGTGCGGGCCGCTCAACCCCATCCGCCTCGCCATGGCCGGCGTGTAGAACTCCCGCTTGCCCGTCGCCATGACGGATACCGGGGTTACGCCGAGCCACCAGTTCACCAGGTCGAAATGGTGGGTTGCCTTGTGGACGAAAAGGCCGCCGGACATCTTCTTGCTGCTGTGCCAGCGACGGAAGTAGTCGGCGCCATGCTGCGTGTTGAGCAGCCAGTGAAAGTCGACCGACAGCACCTCGCCGATCACACCGCTCATCAGGAGTTCCTTCACCTGCGCCCTCGGCGGCGAATAGCGGTAGTTGAAGGTCACGCGCATCGCGCGGCCGGTCCGGCGGCGCGCATCGATGATCTGCCGGCACTTGTCCGCATCGATGGTCATCGGCTTTTCAGTGATGACATCACAGCCGGCGTTCATCGCGCGAACCAGGTACTCGTGGTGAAACGCGTCGACCGTCGTCACGATCACCGTCTGCGGTTTGGTTTCCGCCAGCATGCGGTCGAAGTCGGCGGCGACATACCCGACCGGCGCCTTCGCGCCATTCTGCGCGGAACGTTTGCGGGCAAGGTCGATGCGTCCGGCGTTCACATCGCAAAGACCCACGAGTTCTGCCGTGGAGGAGTACACCTTCTCGATCGCGTCCTGGTAAACCTCATGACGCGAGCCGAGGCCCACGATCGCGTAGCGACGGCGGGCATTACCTGAATTGCCTGAGTTGGGATTGACGGACATGGCGAGCAATGGATCGGGAAAGTGGGCCAACATGGCCGTGGACGATTGACGTGTCGAGAACGGCGCGAAGGCGAAAACGGCAACGCATCACCAGGGACGACAACGTATTCGCCTACGCTGGTGCGGGCTGCCGCGGCAACAAAAAGCCCCGGCCGGAGACGGCCAGGGCGTGTGTGATCGTGCTAAAAATCAATTACTTGGAGCGCGTCGCAGCCCAATCGCTCTTTTGCGCAGGCTGTCCCTCGCCACGGCCCGGACGCTCGGTCGAGCCCTTGATGCTGTCGCCCTCGACCTTTCCCTCGTACTTGGTCGTCATCGTGCGTTCATTGAACGTGCGGGTGACGGCGAACTTCACGACGCCGTCCTTGAAGGAGGCCTCGGAGATCGCCACGTCGGGCATCTGGCCCTGGGGTCCCTGGCCGCCAACCATCGTGCCGGTCAGTTTGCCGTCCTTGAAATCGAGCTTCAGCGTCTGCTCGCGTCCCTGGCCACCATTGCGGCCCGGCTGGGTCCATTTCCAGGTGCCGGTCGGATTCGCGTCCGCGGCGAAGGCTGTGACAGTGAGGAACAAAGCGGCGAAGAGCGCCGCGAACATTTGTAGCCGGGGTCCGCAGACCCCGGTGCCTTGGTCATCGGTCCTCGATCCCCAAACCCCGGCCTCTGCGGAGGCCGGCTACACCAAACCCTGAGACCATTACCTCCGGCCCGCTTTCTTACCGGCAGATCGGAAGAGGGTAGGGTAGGGA
>JAJYAR010000262.1 GCA_021779435.1 bacterium | reverse complement strand
GGACGATACCCCTTTTCTGAGTATAAGCCATCAGCCCTCGGCCCTCAGGCGTCGATTCAGAAGCTGACAGCTTTCTTGTAGCCTGTCATCTCCAGGTAGCCCACTCCGGTTTGGGTTCCGGCGAGGCGGATGGCTCCTTCCCAGTAGGCGGGGCTCGCTGGGGTTTCTCCGGTAAATTCCTGGGTGGGGAGAAGGGTGGTCGCGCGAAGGGTCAGGTGGAGGCTTGGGACTTCGATGGCCCAGGCGAGGGGATAGCGGGATCCGGTAGTGGACGCGGGGGTCAGGGTGAAGTCGTTGCGCGTGAGGTGATGCGCGTTTCCGTTGGGTTCGACGTAGGTGCCGGACGAATAGGGGTCGGCGGAGCCGTCGCGGCGGCGGATTCGGTAGAGCATCAGGTCGCTTCCGTCGTCGAGTTGGATGCTGAACCAGTCCCAGCCGGTCTGGTCCGGTTCGAGTTGGTGGGTGAAAAACTCGTGGTCCATCCAGGAGGTTCCGGTGACTTCGAAGCGCGTGCCGTTGAGGATGATGGTTCCGTTGGTTTCCAGGCGCGTGAACGAAATGTAGTGGGAGGCGCGGCCGGGGCCTCGGGCTTTCTGGCTCACTCCGTTGACGCCGTGGATGACAGGCGGCTTGTGCGAGACGACGTGGAGGTCGAGGGAGAAGGCGTCCGTGACGGCTTGGAGCTGCTGGTTGGTGAACACTCCGTTGGTAAGCGAGGCCAGGCGCCAGGTGGATTGCCAGTTGCCGTTCCAGATGCGGCCGCTGGCGAGGTCCGCGCCGGCGAAACCGGGGCCGGAGCGGTTGAGGCGCTCGGTGTGATAGAACCGGCCGCCGTCGAGGTCGCTCAGGGCGAGGTGGGCGAGATAGACGTCGTTGACGCCCCACGGCTTGGGTTGCGGCTCTTGCGAAACGCCCTGGCGAAAGAAGGTGAGTTCGAAGCCGAAGTGATGGCCTTGCGGTGAGACGAGGTTGCCGGTGTAGTACCACCACTCGGTTTGAAACTCGGGGTGGTTGAAGTGATCGCGCGGAAACTCGTAGTGATAGCCGGGCAGTGCGAGGCGGTAGACGGCGAGGAGCGTGGCCAGCAGCAGGCTACTCTTCATGGACGACCTCGATGGGGTTCAGGCGCATGGCTACGCGCGCGGGATAGAGGCCGGAGAGGACGGCGGCGAGGAAGACGGTGGTGAGCGAACCGAGCAGGACCGCTACGGGCCAGTGAAACTGGATCGTCCAGCCGAAGGATTGTTTGTTGATGACGTAGATGAGGATGAGCGAGAGGAGGACGCCGAGGGCGAGACCGATGGCGTTGGCCAGCAGGCCGAGGAGGCCGGCCTCGAAGAGGATGAGGCGGCGGATCTGCGCGGCGGAGGAGCCGAGGAAGCGGAGGAGACCGAGTTCGCGGCGGCGGTCGATGATGAGGGCGAGAAGGGCTCCGGCCATCCCCATGACGGCGACCAGGATGGCGACGGCTTCGAGGGCGTAGGTGATGGCGAAGGTGCGGTCGAAGATGCGCATGGCTTCATCGCGGAGGCTGCGGTTGGCGATGACGAGGACGCTGTGGCTGGCGATGGCGCGTTCGACGGCGGCGCGGCCTTCATCGAGCGGCACGCCCGGCTTGAGATAGACGGCGACGTTCGAGGGGGCGGGGTCGGGGAGATAGCGGAGGAGGACATGGCGATCGAGAAGGATGTAGCCGCGTTCGCTGGCGTAGTCGTAGTAGACGCCGAGGATGCGGAGCGGGACGGAATGGCCGCCGAGGGAGAGCGTGAGGGTTGAGCCGGCCTCGACGTGATGTTTGTTGGCGAAGGGTTCGCTAACGACGGCGAAGTTGCCTAGGGGGAGCTGATGGAAGATAGCTTCGCGGTTGGCGGCGCCGAGGAATTTCACCCGGCCGAAGCGGTGCTCGAGGGCCGTGTCGGTGGAGGCCAGCGTGGCGGGGAGGCCGCCGTAGCTGATCGCGTAGGCGCGGAAGCGGTTGACGGCGAGCACTTCGGGGAGCTGTTCAATTCTGTCGGGGACGGAGGCGGCCATGACAGGATGGCGGTCGGCGGATTCGGGACCCGCGGGACGGAGATAAAGGTCGGCCTTAAGCTGGTTTTCCATCCAGAGGGAGACGGTTTCGCGGAAACTGCCGACCATGATGCCGACGGCCGCCATCATGGCGACGGCAACGGCGAGGGCCGCGGTGAGGACCGAGGTGCGGCGGAGCGAGGCGGCGAGACCGCGCCCGGCGAGCATCGCTTCGACACCAAGCAAGCGGCGGAGGGGGACCCCGGTGAGGTCCGCGAGGGAGGCGACGAGGAAGGGAATCGCCAGCGATCCGGCGGCAACGAGTAGCAGCGCGGCGAGGTAGCCGAACAGAGGCTTGCCTTCAACGGGAGGGATGCGCGAGGCGATGAGGGCGGCAAGCGAGAGGAGCGCGGCGAGGACGAGATCGCGCGTCTTGTGGACACGGGACTGGTAATCGACCCGGCCTCGCGCCATGGCTTCGGTGGGAGGAACGGTGGAGGCTTCGATCGCGGGAGCGAGGCCGGAGAGAACCGAGACGGCAGTGCCGAGGACCAGCGCGGCGAGCGCGGCAGGCAGGGTGAGCGCGATGGGGGCGGGCGTGCTGCTGACGTAGAGCGATTCGACGGTGGAGGCGACGAGTTTCACGGCGCCCAAGGCGAGCAGGCGGCCCAGTAGGATGCCAAGTAGAGAGCCGGCGAGGCCGAAGGCGGCGGATTCGGCGAGGAAGGCGGCGGCGATGGCGGGGCGGCCGGCTCCGAGGGCGCGGAGGATGCCGACTTCGGCGCGGCGGCGGACGACGGACACCGAGATGGTGTTGTAGATGAGAAACGCTCCGACCAGGAGGGCGATGTAGCTCAGCACGCGGAGATTCCAGCGGAAGGCCTGGAGCATTTTGCGGTTTTCGCGGGTGCGCGCGCCGCCTCGTTCGAGCGTGACGCCGGGGGGAAGAGCGGCGCGGAGGCGATGCTCCCAGGCGTCGAGATTCGATTCGCCTTTAGGGATGCGGATGAGGATGCGATCGAGGGCGCCGTCGCGATGAAGAAGGCGGTCGGCGAGGGCGAGGTCGATGACGGCGGCTTCACCGGTGCTGCCTTTCAGACGGCCGCGGATGGCGAGCGTGACGATACGGTCGTTGATGCGGAGGTCGAGCGTGCCGGAGGCGGGGTGGGGAAAATCGCGGCCGATCCAGACTTGCGGGCTGGTGGAGAGATTGCCGAGGTCCTGCGGGGCGCCGGATTCGTTCGCGGAGGCGTCGGCGACCATGTCGACACCGATCAGCGGGACGACGTGGCCGGTTTGGACGATTTCCGCGGAGTCTTCGATGCGCGGGTGGAGGTTGAGTGCGTAGGGGAGCGTGGCGAGGCTGGCGGCGGCGGAGGAGGGCAGGCCGCCGGGGGCGGAGACCTCGAAGTCGGCGTCGCCGGCCAGCGTTTCGACCGAGGAGCGGAACGAGCCGGCGGCGGCATCGCCCGCGAGATCGATAGCGAGGACGACGGCGACGCCGAGAGCGATGGCGAGAAGAGTAAGCGCGGTGCGGGCCGGCTCGCGGCGGAGCGGCCGGAGCATGAGGCGGGAGAAGAGCAGCGCGGCGGGCATGTCAGACCGCGGCCCGGGTTTCGATACGCTCGACGCGGCCGTCCCGGAGGCGGACGATGCGGTCGCTGGCGGCGGCGGCTTCGGTGCTGTGGGTGGCCATGAGGAGCAGCGTGCCGTGCTCGTCCACAATGCGTCGGAGCAGGGTGAGGATGACCGCGCCGGTGGCGGTGTCGAGGTTGCCGGTGGGTTCGTCGGCCAGCAGGATGCGGGGATCGTTGACGAGGGCGCGGGCGATGGCGGCGCGCTGCATCTGCCCTCCGGAGAGTTGATGCGGGAAGCGATCGGCGAGGCCGGAGAGTTCCACCCATTCCAGGCGTTCGAGGGCGCGTTCGCGGGGGTGCGGCGCGCCGGCGAGCAGCAGGGGTAGCTCGACGTTTTCGACGACGGAGAGGTTCTGAAGAAGCTGGAAGGACTGGAAAATGAAGCCGGTTTTATTGCGGCGGAGACGGGTGAGGGCGGCGTCGTTGAGGGCGGTGGTCGAAACGCCGTCAATCGAGACAGTGCCGGAGGAAGGGAAGTCCATGGCGCCGGCGAGGTTGAGCAGCGTGGATTTTCCGCAGCCGCTGGGGCCGGCCAGCGACACGAATTCGCCGGGACTGAAGGAAAGGGTTACGTCGCGGAGGGCATCGACGCGGGCGCCGTCGGTTGCATAGTGTTTACTGACGCTTTCGAGCCGAAGCAGTGCCACAGTTTCAGCATACTGGGAGGGCTCGGCGAGGCTCGCGGGTTGGGGAAGCACACCTCATTAGATGCCGGCGGGGTGGCGGACGGGGGAAAAGCTCACCGCCCGTGGACCCAGGCCATGCCGTCGGGGCCGCGGCCGGTGGCGATGTGGCCTTTTACTTCGAGCGTCGAGAGGTCGATGACATCGAGACGGTTGTCGGCGCTCAGGGCGACGTAGGCGCAGTTGCGTTCCGGGACCATAAGGATGCCGGCGGCGCTGCGGCCGAGTTTGAGGCGCTTGACGATCTGGCGCGAGGCCGCGTCGAGGATCACGAGATCGCCGGTGCGGAGGTCCGAAATGAAGGCGTGTTTGCCGTCGGGGGTGAAGCGGAGGCGGTTGGACTGGCCGGTGCCCACGGGGATGGTCGCGGTGACTTTGGCGGTGGCGAGGTCGACGATGGAG